>DAHXMP010000158.1 GCA_027371665.1 Bacteroidota bacterium
GCAGCAGCAATGGAAGGAAGTCGTATATATTAGAAATAAAAGAAAAATTTCAGAGAATCAAAGTATGTAAATTCCTTCTCTTTGACAAGCTGTTCTACCTCTTCGGGTTTTATCTTTAATAATTCCGAAATTATTTTTTTCACATCATCAATCATCTATTATGTCTCCATCTTATAACAACTTTGAATTGGAAATTTTTCTTTTATTTCTAATATATACGACTTCCTTCCATTGCTGCTGCTTTCCAAAGAAAATCCAAGCCCTTCAAAAAAATTCTCTGTCTGCATATTTTTTGCTGTCGGCATATACTCACCTGCGATTGTTTTAATTCCCCCGGCAAAAAGTTCATTGAGCAGAAAAGACATAAATGCCTTCTCTATTGCTTTGCCCAAAATTCTGCAGCTCAACAGTAAAGTATCAACGTAAGCTTGCTTATCTTTAATTTCTATTATTGAAACACCTGTTATGCCATAATCTCCGAATTTATCTTTGACCGACAGGCTGAATATTTTATAATTTTTCGATAAAAAATCATATATATCTTTTTCTGTGTACCTTCGTGTCGTCAAATTGAATTGATTTGTCTTTTGGGTCATCTGTGCAATACGTGGAATGTTGAATTTATCTGCCGGTTTTATAGTAAGAACCAATCCGAGATTTAACAAATAATCTTCAAATGAAGAGAAAGCTTTCTGCTCTTTTAATTCTTCCGCTCTTTTCCGATATTGTTCAGTTTTGTTCTTATCTTCCTCAGTCAGGCCGTAAACCTGGAAATATTGCCGGTAAATTTTAGTATAAAAATCTATAAATGAATATGGCTGTTTTGGCAATTCCGGCACAGTTATTTCCGGAAGCGAATTGGCAACAAGCTCTCTTTCGGATGGATTATCGTCAATAAAAACAACCGAATCCAATCCTATATTGAGTTCATTCACGATATCGAGAATATTTGTTACCTTGTTATTCCAATTTATCCTGTAAGTTGCAAAATCATCTTTCTTTAAAATAATAAACGGATTTTTTTCCCATGCTTCAAGAACATCAGTCTCATTATTCTTACTGCAAATTGCAAGTATAACCCCATGTTTTTTAAACTGAAGAAGCATTTCCTGGACATCGGAATATGCCTTCCCCGGGTAAGCATTTCCGAGTTCTATACCTTCAGTGCCTGCTTCGCCGAGTATTCCACCCCATAATGTATTGTCCAAATCCAGAATAATGCATTTCTTTCGCTTATAATTAATTGCATTCAGCTTTGCTTTAAGCCAATTAGAGAAATCATTCTTCAATTTCGGATTGAGCAAAACCCCGGACAAATAATAAAACTTCCAGTCAATTAGTTCCTTATTAGAATAATTTGTTAGAAATTCACTGAAATTAATGATTTTTATGTTTGAATTTTTTTTGGAAAGTTCTACAACTTTCTTATTAAAATTGAAAATACACTCTTCAATTCTAAAGTCGCTTTCAATCCACTTATTGATATGTAATTTTTCAAGAGTAATAATAAGAAATGGAGCATTTTTCGGAATTTTTGAAAGAGCTAATTCAACTTTGTTATAATAATCCTCAATCTTTGAAATCAAAAAACCATTGTCAAATTTTATATCAGCCAAATAAAACCAGATATAGCATCCCGCATTTTCAGGTACATTACTTATATCTTCATACCCGCTGAATTCAGCATTGAAATCCACAAAAAGCGGTTCTACGGTTGTATTTCTAAAAACAAAATATTCCATTTATAAATCAACTTTCCAAAAACTCAATTATTCCCAATCCCTTAAAATAGTAAAACGAAACGAGCCTGTTATTAAATAATAAAGCAGGCTTCGGTTTACTAACACACTTATATTTAAAACCTGCAAAATATTTCATCAAGGCTTCATCCACATTCTCAACTTCATAACATAAATGATAAATAATCTCATTATTTTTCTCCAACAAATTATTTATAGGCGATGATTCATTTATTGGTTTTATGAGTTCTACCCAGGGATGTTCATTAGATTTACATAGAACGAGTTCGACCTTCTGCAATGGGTCAATTGCCGGTTTAGAACACTCATAGTTCAGCGATTCATAAAATGAAACCGCCTTACTAAAATCATTTACTGCCTGGCCGAAATGATGAAATTTCATCTCTCTCCTTTTAAATTTTCATGTAAATGCTGCATCGCCGTCCCCATCCTGTAAATGATATTTACTGAAATCAATATCTTTGAATTTTGTCGTAATATAAGCATATCTTTTGTTCTTTTTCAAATAAATGTGAGGTATTTTCACATCTTTTAGATATGTAGTTAACTCATCATTTTTAATTATAAACATATTGGCTCTAAGCATGCATATATGCAGAATCAGAACCTTTAAGACATCTGTCTTATATTCATCATTTAAATAACAATACGGTATGCTTAATTCAGAGTTTCTCTTTCTCAAGAGCAAAAAACCAATCATATCATTTTTATCGTTGAAAACCTTTATCTGTAAATAATAAAATGATTTTGCTACTGATAAAAAGCTATATCTTTTCGAAATCATATCGTCAGCAGGAGCATTGATAACCCAGGGATATTTTGTTATCAGGTTTAGTTCATCCATGCCCCTAGCTATTAATTCATTCTTCCTGTATTTTTCAATAAATTCGTTTGTTTCAGCATCTATTTCACTAATATATTCATAGCTGAAATTGTTTCGTTTCAAAATCTTCCTTTTAATTATTTTCAATTTCATATCTATAAATAAATTTCCAATGAAATCAATAGAAGAAAAAATAAATTTTATCGGCTTTAAATTTGTGTATTTGCTCGGAAAAAGTTCATGAAGATTAAAGCGAATTAAATATTTACATTCATTGAATTCTTTCAAAGTAAAAAATTTATTAATTGAATCGAGAACAGCTTTTGCTTCATTTGTAAAATCGGAATTTCCAATATTATAATCCCATGCTTTCATTGCACTAATGAGTAAAATTACACCAAGCCTGCTTTTTCTTTCTTCCGGTGCAACCCACCAGGCAGAAAGCCAGCCGAATTTCTGTTCTTTTCCCCCGATGAATATTTTATCGGGTAGAATACAAAGATAACCTATGATATTATTTTCTTTGGAACCTGTTATTAGAACAGTATCCTCATCATCTCCCCTCGGATTATGAATGAGTGAAACGACCTTATGCTTCGATATTGGAACATTGCCTTCATTCCACAATGATTTAGTTTCTAACTGAATTTTCAGGTCTTTCAACTTATAAAGCTTAATATCCATACTTTTTTATATTCTTGAATTTTTTCTCAGAGATGTTTTTATCATAGCTTTTATAATATCATATTTTAGCTTTCTGGCAGGCGGGACGTTTGCTTCTTCCATCCATACTCTTTGCCGAATTTTGGGAGATATGTCCTTAATCAAGCCTGAAACTCCAAATGACAATTCAACTAAATTATTTTTAAAAATATTATCAAAAAAATCTTTTTTAATAAAGGTATCTTCAAAAGGAAAAGCAAACACCTTGTAATCAACAGAAAAATTTTCCTTTACATACTTCATACTGTCATTTACCTGGGCATATTTTTCATCGCCGCTCAAATCGTCAAAATCGGGATGGTCCATGCTGTGTCCGCCGATTGTAAACCCCATATTAATTAATTCTTTTATTTCATTTGTCGTCATGTATGGTTTGTATTTATTGAGATAATCCTTGAAATCAAGACCTAATTCTGAAGCCATCTCATCAATCAATTTTTTATGTTTATATTTTAATGATAATACCCTTTTCTCTATTTCTTCATCAGACTCAAAACAATTTAACAATGATTTTATTTTATTTTTGATTTTCTCATTTGCCAATCTAATCTCTTCTGCAATCAAACTCAGTTTGTACACATAAGCCATATCCTTGTTATCAATAAAAGCCGGGTTTAAAAAGAAAGCAGCGGTTAGGTTTCTTGATTTTAATATAGGAACAACCACATCATAAATTTCCCGCAAGCCATCGTCAAATGTAAGGAAAAATGATTTTTTGGGGAGAGGATTATTTGACCTGATGCAATTCAAAATAATATCCAAAGTCAAAGGTTCAAAATGATTTTGAAAAAAATCGAGGTCTTCATTAAAATCTTTAACATTTCTTATATAATGCAAGTTCTTGATATGTAGCGGTACAGTATCGGAAACCAAATGATAAAAAGGGAAAAAAGTATCGAATTTGTATAAACTCAATAAAAATTTTAATGGTATATTCCTTGATATATTCTCAACAATTTTATACATCAAACTCAAAG
>DAHXMP010000159.1 GCA_027371665.1 Bacteroidota bacterium
AAAATCGATGATATTGAAATTTTTTTCAATACAAAAGAACCGGATGAGAAATCAATACCTTCGCCAACAGGTAACCTTAACCAGGGAATGGCGAGGATGCCGATTGATATGTTTGCATGGCAGGTGGAAGGCATCAGGGAAGGCAAGGTTGTTGCCCGAAGCAATATTTCAATTTTTCTTTTTAACAAACTTGCTCCTCCCCCCGATTTGTATATTATTAAACTCATTTCACCGGAAAGCGGTGCTTATGTTGACCCTGAAAGTGTAAAGCTGTGCTGGGATGGATTGGAACAGAAGGGGATTACCTATAAAATTGAATATATTTACCAGGTTAATGATACAGCACAGCAAAATATTCAGAATCCGTTTTTTTACATGAGCAGTACCCGGGAACAGAAAACACTCGACAGCCTGATTTATACGATTGATTCATCTGAAGTTGGATTTTGGGAAAATTTTGATAATTCGGTATTGGACATAGCAGTAAAATCTAAAGCTTTTAAAAATAGATTTCTTGAATTATCTTCAAAGATTTCCCAAAGGGCTAAAGCTATCGGGCTGAAATTAATTGATACAACATACATCCCAAAAGATTCATGCTATTATGAATCAATATGGAAAAATTTCGATGCTACAAAATCATATCACATGGAAAGATTTTTGCAGGCATACCAATGCCTGTTAAGCCAGGTAAACACCGAGAACGAATTGATTGAGAAGATGCTTTCAAAGCGTTACCTAACAGAAACAACATGGAATAAACCGGTAGATTATAATATTGATTACGGAATATATAAAAGCTTTGTTAATTTCGTCAATTACCTCGTTTCAGGGAAAGCCGCACCTACGGATGATGAGAAGGATGCTTTACAGGAGTCTTATTTAATTTCAAATAATTTGAACGAGCTTAACGGCGAGTTGATTGCTCTTTCTTCAAACTGCAAAGATTTCGGCAGGATTTCTTTAGATGTGAATATTAAAGAAAGTTTAGATTATAAAAACCAGCTTGCCTTACTAAAGGATTCAATTGAAATAAGGAAACAAAGGGATATGCAGCAAATTGACAGCGATATCGGTGTCGCTGTAGGAGATGCCTTATCACAAATAAGCATGTTAAAGAGCTGCGGCTCATCTCTCAATGATACTATTGTATATGAGTTTCCACCATATAACGATAACTCGCTGTGCAGCAGAATTTTTTATACATTTCTCGGTAGGTACCTTAACGAAAGGCTTTGCTATCTTAAGATTAAAATTTTCTATGTTCCGAAGAGTAATTCAGCAACCTGGCTTTGGACTGGTCCTGAAAAGACAAAATTTACAGGTTGTTATCCCCTGCTTGACGTTAATGACACAATTGCTGTTATAGAGGGGAATGGCTCAGGAGGAGATATTTGTTACCCGGCTAATTCTGTCGAGAGGGAACATCTAAAAAAAATACTTGAAGAACATCCAAACGGGAAATGGCAAATTGAAGTTTTGAAGAACGGAATACCTGTAGTCGCTTCTGAGCAAAGGAATATTATTACTAATCAAATTGTACCCGTTCCAAAAGAAGTGATAACAGGGAAAGAAAAACCTCAAAAGCAGGGATATAAATGTTCCATGAGGCTAATGATGAATAGGGAGGTTGTTCCGCCTCCGCCGACCAGGAAAACGGTATCCCCGGATTCATTGTATGAAATTGCATTAGACTGCAAATGTGAAGGAGACTGTTACACAGTCGAAAATATAATAAAAATTGACCTCCCCGGTACTG
>DAHXMP010000163.1 GCA_027371665.1 Bacteroidota bacterium
GGCGATTTATCGCGTAATGAAGCCATAAAGATACCGACTTACTGGGGACAGAAAGAGTCGGAACACTCGCCGCCATACATGGGAATTATCGTTCTTGGATTTGCCATAATAGGATTTATAATTTTCAGAAAAAATACTTTCGTGCAATTTCTTTTCGTTTTGTCTTTATTTGGTTTACTGCTCTCATTCGGGAAAAATCTGCCTCTTTTGTATGATTTATTCTATTACTATGTCCCGAGCTTCAATAAATTCAGGGCACCGAGCATGTCGCTTGCATTGATGCACTTTGCCGTGCCTATTCTTGCGGGCTACGGCTTAACTGCAATAATTAACTGGAGGAAGAATCTGACTGCTTCTGACAGGAAAGTTCTTTATGCGGGAATAATCGGTGCAATCTCATTTCTTGTTTTGGCATTAATTTATTCAGCGGCATTTAAAGATTCATACATTGAAGCATTTTCTTCGAGCCCGGTCGGTTCGAGGTATCCCGCAGAGATTCAGAATTTTGTATGGAGCGAAATGATAAGCGATTGGTACATTAATGCACTGATTGCAATTGTCGTTGGCTTGACTGCAATGTTTTTCGTAAGGAAGAAACTGAGCCGCGGGCTGTTCCTGACAATCATTGCGGCTCTGCTTGTCTTCGATATGTGGCGCGTCGATAACCGTGCTATGGATGTTTCCGACAAATCAATCGAATCGGAACTGTTCAGGAGAACTGATGTCGTTAATTTCATTAAACAGGACAAATCTCTATACAGGATTGCCGACTTCGTCTCACAGCCTGCAAATGTTCCGGCATACTTCCTTTTTGAAAACGTGAACGGTTATCATGCCGCAAAGCTGAGAATTTACCAGGATTTGATGGACGTCGCTAATCTCGGTCAGGCTGCGGGTTCCACGTCAATAGTGTATAATCCTTTGCTTTGGAATCTAATGAACGTTAAATATATAATTTCCGAGCAAAAAATCTCAGAGGGAATCGAGCCTGTCTTCAAATCGCAGGAGACTAAATCTTACGTATTTCAAAACCCGGGATGCCTGCCGCGGACATTCTTCGTCAAATCCGCTGCGATTGCAAATCCTATGGATATTCTCATGCACCTGAAGAATGAAGATTTCAATCCTCTCGATACCGCTTTTATCGAGAAGGCACTGCCTGGAAGCATTGTCCCGCCGGATTCGTCGGTATATTCAAAAGTTTTATCACATGAAAACGAATATATTAAAATCGAGGCAAAAGCAAGCGGGAACAATCTTTTGTATATCGGCGAAATTTATTATCCGCCATGCTGGAGAGCTTTTATTGACGGGCAGCCTGCGAAGATTTTCAAAACGGATTTTGCTTTCCGTTCTATTATTGTGCCGAAAGGCAAACATATAATAGAAATGAAGTACATATCGAAAGATTTTGAGCTTGGTAAAACTTTAAGCACTATAATGATTATTATTTTAATGCTATCACTCGTCGTGTCAGTGTTTCTCGAATTCAGGAAGAAGAAAGCCGTTAAGGAAGAATAATGTGTGTCATGCTGAGCGGAGTCGAAACATGTAATTATATGAAATAAATGTTCAACACATACGGTGTTGAAAAATAGATTTGAAATATTGTGTCACTACTGATATTCAACTCCTACGGAGTTGTTGAAGGAATTAACGTAACATATCACGTAGTAATTGTATATTAGTAGAATTGTGAATCTAAGATACAGTACAATCCCGTAAAGATTGAACATCTGTAAAAATGTGATAAGAAGAAAAAAAAATGAACGATGCCGAATTACTTGAATGGTGCAGGGCTAAAGCCGAAGCCAATAAATACATAAGTTTCCCTGAAGAGCTTCTGAACGAAATTACTGCAGAGCAGGCTCTGCTCGTTGCCGGCATGTTCGGTGCCAATACTTTAATACTCCTACCCGAAAAAGAACGAAACTTCTTCGAGTGGCTCAAAGCAGAAGACCCTGCCGTTTGGGAAGACTTATGGGGTGGCGAAGAATCCGGCATCGAGCCTTACGTCGTGGCAATCGGCTTCCTGCCAAAAGTAACCGGCGGCGGACGCGGCTTCCCGATTTGCGACCTCGTTGCCTGTGACAATTACTATTTCACACAGGAACACATAATAAGCGAAGAATCAAAACTCATGCTCGAATCCGCTAAGGAGCGGCTGATGGCAAAGCAGAAGCTCACTCCCGCACAACTGTTAACCCTAGAAATTTCGATTTCACCGATAGATATCTGGCGTTTTGCTTACAATTACAAAATCGGCCTTGCAGACGCAAAGCAAGCCGTACAAACTCTTGTCGAGGACAAGGTGTTGATTCACCTGAGCAAGGCAGAGCATCTTGCTAATTTTATAGAGTGAAGGCATAAAACATTTTTCCTTTTCATTTATCTTTATGTTAAATTTTTTAAATTGTAAATAAAAAGGAATTAAAAATGCCGACTGTAAGTTCAGAACATAAAGATTTGATTTATCGTGCACTGGATAAAATCCCAAAAGAATCATACCCGGCTTTGTATAGCATGATTAAAAAATTTTCTTTTCAGAACTAAAAATCAGAAGAGTAAAACTCAAACTTTAATGGGACTTTGGGGTAACCTGGAAATCAGCGATGACCTGATAGAAGAAGCTAAAAATTCAATTTTTAACTTCAGGGAAACGTAATGGTTTATGTAAGGATACTCACTCGCTTGTCTGGTATTTAACCAACGATAAAAACTAAGTAAAAACGCTTCCGATACATTTGAATCATCAATTGACAAAAGTATTATCGTCATTCTAACAATCGTTCTTGCCGAAATTCTGTAATCTGTATATAAATTAAAAAGTCAGGATAAAAATATCAATTCAGGATACAGTAAACGCAATATTAAACAATGCGAACATAAAAATATCTCCATTAGACCTTGACTTGCTGATGATTGTATCCAAAATAGAACAACCGATAGAACTGCATGATAAAATAATATCAGCAACTGCAATTTCATAAAATACTGATTTAATAACAAAATGCCGGAAAATAAAAAACAATAATTTGGTTAAAGTTGTATGGTAATTTATAAGCCTGAGTTGTTTTTGATGTGTGCTGAAATGGCTTTCCGCTAATGGTGGCGGGGGATGAGAAGTTTAACAAACCGTTCGGAAAGCATATGAGTACAAGCGTAACGCAACGGCTGAGTTTTAATGACAGAGAAAAAGAAAACTCTGCTTACTAAACAATATTGGCTAAAACCCGAATTTAAATTTGCAGTTTAAATATTTCCTTTCTGTTCAATTCAAATTTTATTGAGATTGAATTTAATTATAGTAGATTTGTAATCAATTGAATTGTTATTTTTTGATTATAAGGAATGAAATGAAGTACACGATTTTTAATGCTATTCATAAAGAGCTTGGAGCAAAGATGGTGGCTTTTGCAGGATACGAGATGCCAATACAGTATCCTTACGGTATTATTCACGAGCACATGGTTGTCCGGCAAAAAGCAGGCGTTTTTGATGTATCGCACATGGGTGAGTTCGAAATCAGGGGCAAGGATGCACTTGCTTTTGTTCAGAAAATCACCATTAATGATGCCTCGAAACTGAGCATGGGAAAAATCCAGTATTCTGCATTTTGCCTTCCCACGGGCGGCATTGTTGATGACCTGCTCGTTTACTGTATGGGTGAATGGTTTATGCTCGTGGTTAACGGAGCAAATATTGACAAGGATTTTGCATGGTGCCAAAAAAACACAAAAGGATTTGAAGTGGATTTGAAGAATGTAACCGATGAAGTGAACCTGCTTGCAGTTCAGGGACCTAAATCTTTGGATATATTGCAGAAGCTGACTCATGTTAATCTTACCGAAATCGAGTATTACAATTTCAAAAACGGCTCGCTTGCCGGTGTGAATATGATAATTTCGAGAACGGGCTATACAGGTGAACTTGGATTCGAAATATATTTCCGGGGCAATTTTACTGTTGCAAAAAAAGTTTGGGATGATGTCTTCATATCGGGGGCTGAATTCGGAATCGAGCCTGTGGGCCTTGGCTCGCGAGACACATTACGATTGGAAAAAGGCTACTGCCTTTATGGAAACGATATTGACGAAACTACAAATCCAATCGAAGCAAGCCTCGGATGGATTACAAAACCTGCTAAGGCAGATTTTAACGGAAAAGATATCATTGTCAAAGTTAAGGAAGAAGGAGTCAGAAGGAAGCTTGTAGGTTTCATTCTTGAAACGGAGAAATTTATACCAAGACATGAATATAAAATCTTCGCAGGGGGTAAAGAAGTTGGATATGTTACAAGCGGCAACATATCTCCCATCCTGAACAAGCCTATCGGAATGGGCTATGTTGCAGTTTCCTGTTCTCAGCCCGGAAGCAAAATCGAAATTGAGGCAAGAGGAAAAACTTTTCCTGCCGAAGTTGTAAAACTGCCCTTTGTTTGATAAATATATCTTATGCCTGCTGTTTACAACTGGAATCCCGAATTATATAAGAAAAGCTCATCAGAACAAATGAGATGGGCATTGGAGCTTGTGTCAAAAATTAACCTGCAAGGCGACGAAAGGCTTTTGGATATCGGCTGTGGAGACGGCAAGGTTACTGCCCGGATAGCAGAATCCCTCAGCCGGGGCTCAGTTACCGGCATTGACAGTTCTCCTGAAATGATTGATTATGCAAAGAAATCTTTTCCCGAAACTGAATATCCTAATATTTCATTTCAGGTAATGGATGCCGCCGATTTAAAATTTTCAGGTGAATTTGATTACGTGTTTTCAAATGCCACATTACATTGGGTAAAGGACCAGCATGCAGTTATGAAAGGCGTTGCTAAATCTCTTAAAACAGGAGGGAAATTATTCATTCAGATGGGTGCCAAAGGAAATGCATCTGCTATGTTTGAAGTCATGAACGAACTAATCAGGCGGGACAAATGGAAACCATTTTTTGAAAACACTAATACGCTTTATAACTTTTTCCTGCCCGATGAATACAGGGTTTTTATCAAAAATGCAGGTTTATCACCAATCCGTATAGAGGTAGTCCCTAAAGAAATGGTTCATCAAGGAACTGATGGAATAAAAAACTGGCTCAGAAGCGTTTGGCTCCCTTACACTCAGCGTGTTCCCGATAACGAAAGGGAAGAATTTATCAACCTTCTGACAGAAAATTTTGAAAAAGAAAATCCTCCCGACATTAACGGTATTTTTCATATAGATATGCTCAGGCTTGAAGTCGAAGCTGAGAAAATTTCTGATTATTAATAAATAATCGTTGACAAGATAATGTAAATCCTTTAATTTAGAAAATAATAAAAATACCTTTTAACTGTACAAAATAAAATTATTGAGTCATTATACCATCGTTTCATTATGAAAAAAATATTTCTTCTTTTCACAATTCTGTCTTTACTGATACATGTATCTTCAGCCCAGGAAAAAGAGATAGATGAATTAACCGGAACAATTGCAGGCAATGTTATATCGTCAAAAACCAGGAATCCGGTTCAAAGTGCAACAGTCAAAGTTGAAGGTACAAAATTTGGAGCCATTACAGATGCTAAAGGTAGATTTTTAATTAAAAACATACCTGTAGGTGTTTATACAGTAACTTTTTCAATCCTCGGATACGAAAAATACAGCAAGTCGAATGTTATTTTATCATCTGCGATGCCTGTTCAGTTAAACATACAACTTACAGAAAAAGTTCTTGAACTTGAAGGGACTGAAATTCTTTCATCGTATTTTGTTAATTTATCGGATGCTGTTACCAGCACCCAAACGATAAGCGGGGAAGAAATTAAAAGGACACCGGGCGTTAATGAAGATGTAATACGTGCACTATCCATCCTTCCCGGTGTTGGATTTACATCTGCCGGAAGAAATGACCTTGTTGTAAGGGGAGGAGCTCCATTCGAGAATTTATTTATTGTGGATAATATCGAAGTTCCAAATATAAATCATTTCGGAACCCAGGGCACAAGCGGAGGTCCATTATCGCTGATAAATATTGATTTTGTTAAAAATGTCACTTTTTCAGCCGGGGGCTTTGGTGCAAGATATGGAGACAAAACTTCATCATTAACCGATATCACATTAAGAGACGGAAATGAAGAAACCTATGGAACTAAGGCTGTGCTTTCCGCAACAGGTTTTGGAATCAATTTCGAGGGACCGGTTTCCGATAAAGGGTCATTTTTAATGGGCATAAGAAGAAGTTATCTCGATTTCATTTTCAAAGCGGCAGGATTTGGTTTTATACCACAATATTGGGATTTTACAGTAAAAGCCAAATATAAATTTGATAATTCCAATTCCCTGTCTTTTCTTACAATAGGTGCGTTGGATAATGTTGTACTTAATAATGATAGTCCTGATAACCGCTTTTCAAATAGTTCTATAGCCGTTCCTGACCAGAAACAGTATTTTTCCGGATTAACCTGGCAGCATCTTTTAGGTGACGGTTTTATTAATGTTACACTTGGCCAGACATATACAAATTATTCAACGTTTCAGAATGATTCACTTTTAAATCCGATTTTAAAAAACTATTCAAGAGAAAGCGAAACTTCGCTGAAAGCTGAACTTGATTTGATGATTACTCCTGAGATTGAATTATTAGTTGGGAACCAGTTTAAAACAGCACCGAAATTAAGCTATAATGTCCTGATTCCGGGGTATCTGCGAACCGATTCAAATGGTGTGCCTAAGGGATTATCCCTGGATACGGTCTTTGCAGGATATAAAAACGGAACCTATGCCAGTATCACAGCAGGGGCAGGAAAATTCAAGTTAACAGCCGGGGGCCGCCTCGATTATTTCAACCTTGTTGAGCCGCAATTCAATATTTCACCCAGGGCTTCCATCCAATATTTACTGAATAACTATGCCACATTATCAGTCAGTATAGGAAGATATTATCAATCGCCTTCCTATATTTGGTTTATTGGTGGCTCACCCGGAAATCTCAAGTCATTTTATGCTGACCAGATTGTCTTAAGTTTCGAACAAACTCTGCGTGAGGATGTGAAATTACAGGCTGAGATATTTTATAAACGTTATGGAGATTATCCCGCCAGGGTATTTAGGCCGACTGCAGTGCTATCTCCTTCGGGATTTGACGATATAACTTATGACATACCTTTCGGTTTGGAACCATTGATTAATCAGGGTGTAGGATATGCAAAAGGATTTGAAATATTCATCCAGAAAAAGCTGAGTGAAATACCTGTTTATGGTATATTCAGCTGCACAATCGGAGACTCGAAATTCAAATCAATAACAGGCGGATACAGACCGGGTGCCTATGATGCTCTTGCTATCATTAATCTTTCCTGTGCATGGAGAATCAACAACGAATGGGAATTATCATCAAAATTTCGGCTTTCGACCGGAATACCGACAACGCCTTTTTTCACAGAAGGAGTCAATACAGGCAAGCCTGATTACAGCAGATACAATGAAGGAGAACGATTACCCGTAAATCACAGCCTTGATTTCAGGGCGGATAAGATATGGTATTTTTCGGGATTTATGATGACAACTTACATTGACATTCAAAATATTTACAGCAGGAAAAATGTTGCCGCTCTCAGATGGGATTTTAGAAATAACAAACCTGAATACATAAAATCATTCGGCATTCTTCCAAGCATAGGAATTGTTGCCGAGTTTTAAAAAAATATACAAATATTAGCTATAAATCGAATAAATAATTTATAGAATCATTTATTCAATCTCTCGATTTCTGCTTTGATTTCATCAATGACAGGTTTGTTGCCGATTTCTCCATCCAGGCTAAAAATTATGAAGACTTTGCCGCCAAATTTCTCTTCAAATTCTTTGAAACTGACTTTCATTCTTTCGGTTGGTGAATAATTGCCAAAGCTATATTGTGCAGTAACAGGTTTTATTTGAAACCCAATTAATTTATCA
>DAHXMP010000169.1 GCA_027371665.1 Bacteroidota bacterium
GAAAAATACAGGGCAATCCTGGAACAAAATTCTTATGAAGTAACGCTTCAGAGCCTCGAAAAGATCGATTTGAGCGAAGCAGGTGATTGGAGCGTTGATGTAAAATTTTCAGTTTCTACATATTTTTTTCCAAAATTATCAAATATTTCTATTTTTACCCAATCGTCATGAGGCATTACTATATTAAGTTTAAGCTCATCAGAAACCGGATTCGGCATTATTCTGATAATTGGAGCAGTAATATCACCTAATGTTACCGCCCTGATCGGAAAAGCACACACTCCGGTTATTTCAGCATTGAAACCTGTAGAATCCTCATCGTAGCAGGAATCTGCCCGGGCAATTATATTAATTTTATAATTTTGCTCGTTATTTAAAAGAACTAAAAATTTTACATCAACGCTCCAATCACCTGCTTCGCTCAAATCGATCTTTTCGAGGCTCTGAAGCGTTACTTCATAAGAATTTTGTTCCAGGATTGCCCTGTATTTTTCAATTCCCCTTGAATTTTTTAACAAAATATCAAAATTTTTGTTAACTAAAAACAAATTTTTTTGATTTACGATAATTTTTAATTTAAAATCTACAGGAATTATTGACGGATTTGGAAATTTTCCAGCGAGATTCAGAATTAACGTATCTCCCGGAGTCAAGTTCAGGTCTTGTTCATCGAAGATTACAAGTGGATTATTTTCAGGAATTACAGAATACTGAACCGATTTGATTATAGTATCATTAAATTTTGCCGAAACTAAAATTTTTCCTTCGATGACATTTTGAAAAACTGTCATAGCTCGAAAAACAATCAAAGAATCAGGTGGTATAATTTCCGGCAATTGAATCGAATCAAGCCACCATACGTTTAAATTATCGGATTGAAGGCTTAATGCCTGTAAGACAGCATCGGTATTACCGGTGTTACCGATTTTAATATAAACAGTATCACTTTTGCAGGGTATCAGGAAACCCGGCATTTCAATATTCAAAGTTGGCTCTATTGTATCCCTTGCTTTAGCATATCCTGAGATTTTTATATATGTTTTTTGTCTCTTATAAGCGGGAGCAGCATCATTCAGTACTTCCAACATCATCTCGTTATTGCCTAATTTTTGAGGCTTGAATGAGATTGGACATATTAATCCACTGTCGCCGGCAAGAGGATTAATAATTTTATTTTTTAAGTTTTCGGTATTAATTATGAAGGAACTTCTATCACCTGAAAAATAATAAATAGAATCTATTGTTAATTGCTCTTTGCCTGTACTCCTGATTATTGCCGTTAATGTATCCCTTCTGTCAAATATTTTTGTCGTATCGAATACGACGTCAACAGGAATAATATTTGGTATTGTTCCCTCACCTTTAAGTTCAAATGTAACAGGTTCATGACGGGACCAATCAACTTTTAATCCGGCTTTTAAATCATAATCGAGAGTGTCCCCGGGCAAAAAAGATAATGAAACAGGTACGCTGTCACCGGGATTCAAGTCATAAAAAATTTGCCCTATCGAATTTGAATCGAAGGAATCGCTTGAATTTTCAAATTTTTCAAAAATTATTTGTCCGGTGAAAGAACCCGTATTTTTAATATAAATCGTTGTGTCATTTTTTGTCCCAATCCTTCGCCGTCCCCAGTCGACTAAAATTGAATTGAAATGCGGAGCCGCACCCTCACCTGTAACAACAATGACATTCTGTATTGAGTGGTCGTTTTCGGCTTTTTGCTGAGTTGAATAATTTCGCAGAGTATCGGGTGTAAAGCATACTTTAATCAGTATTGAATCTCCTACATTAAGTATATAAGGGAATAATCCCGTTGTATCGAAATTAAATGCCGATGAATAAAATATAGTTGCAAGCGAGTTGAGCCTAACCGGAAGGTTGCCTTTATTAATTATTGAGACAGTATTGCATACGGTATCTCCAATTCTCACTTTGCCGAACTGATAACCTCGTGCCGACAAATTAGGAGATTCGACAAACCCGATTACTGGTATTGATTTTATCCTGTTGCACCCAAAGCCGACAGATAAATTTGCAGCAAGTGGAGTTATATTTGTATCTGGGGAGAAACATAAATCATAATATATCGTATCGCCCGGTAACAGTAATTTTGATTTTGATGTATCCGTTTTCAGCCAAAGCCTGCTATCGCCTGATAATTGAGTTGAATCTATATTTAGTGTATCACTTGATTTGTTTATCAGCTCAAATGAAGTGCAAGCAGTGTCTCGGATTACTATAATTCCAAAATCAATCGAATCGGGCAGAGATACATTTAAGCCTTTATATATATATTTATACTGATATGAATTATTATTTCTGTCCAATGCTTCAAGTACGAATTGTCCATCAATAGTTGGGTCTATTGGTTCAGCAGTGAATGTTACGGAAGTTGATGTGTCGGTATAAGTTTGTATATTCCAATTGTAATTAACAGTCAAATCCTCGAGTACATGAACAAAATTAATCCCGGAATTTATTGAATCGATCGCTTCGCTTACAACACCTGTTAATCTTCCACATTCCTCATTTACAGTAACAGAAGGAGGAACAGAATCGTCCTTATACGGATTATTCAGTGATGAGCCTAAAGTCATGGCATAGGCATCTGCAAAACCTTCACCGAAAATAACACCAGAAAATTTACCATTCTGACTGTACACTTCATGCACTCCGTCATTAATCCGGAGCCTTACCCAATTGTATTGAGTACCGGGTATGTTCTGAAGCGTAAATCCGGGTATTAAATCAGTAACAAGCTGTCCGTCAATAGTCAACGATGAAACAGCCGATTGTTCGGCAACAATGTAAATATACTGCTCAGGAAATTGGAATGGATTCAGAGGCGGATTGCCCATAGTCTGAAAAAGAATCCTCGATACATACTGTTCGGCAGGGGGGAGCATGACCATACAAGGGTCAAAGGATGTATTTTGGTCAAAACCAAATTCATGTCTCATAAGTTGGGCAATCTGAACAGGCTTGTTTGACTGCCATGCCGTCGGTTGAGAAGCATCCCAAACCGAAGCCACACTACCGGCGACGGGTAGCGTGATGGTTTGTAATCCAAATGGATTCCTGTAAGTTACAATGGTACTGTCATAGATGCTTGTTAATTTAAATAAATCACCGTCAGGATTAGTACCAAAAGGAACGGAAAGATATTCTTTACCCCATGCATCTGTCGGAGCAAGCATCTCACATAGATGATTTTTATTATTTGAACCCCAGTCATTCTGGGGTATTGCAGTTCTGACGTGTCCCGACAGGACACCAATTGGTTGATTGCTGCTAATAATTGTTCCGGATAAATCTCCGTAACCACGTATAAATGGGAAAGATTGTACGAGATAACAGTCCCCTTTATTCATGGTTATCGTGTATTTCTGGTAAGTTTGCTTTCCTGCCCTCGTGATTGCTTTCGGCTGAAATTGTATAATAGTATTATCGTAGGCGGCCATTACCATAAATTCACTCGAGCGTGGTATTATCAAACTCGAGTCCTGATCTTGCGGGTCGAGTTGTGTTTTATACTGGTCGTTCGGCATTGACATAACGACATATTCTTTTCCCCAAAAGGAAATCGGGATTGCAGAATAGCTGTCACTTGTCGTTAATTCGCTGTTAAAAGAATAAACTGCAATCGGCACATCGGAAGAAATTTCCACTGCTTTTGCAATGTTTTGTTCATCCTCTCTGTTTTCTATGTAAGAAGGCATATCGAGCCTGAGAACTTGTTTGGGATTAATGTTATACACTGTTTCATTCATTCCGGGAATATCCACACTCACATGTGCATTTGATGATGATGTTATAAATATTTGTAATGTAATTCCTCCTGTCAGGATTTCAATTTCATTTTGCATGAAGCCTATATAGAAATGTGTTCCCTCGTAAGATGAGACACTGTCCCCCGCATACGATTTAAATTCGGTAAGAAAGATAAAAATTACTATATAAAGTAAAATTCTTTTCACATGCTATTGTATCCTTATATTGACATCCTTGTCTATGAACGAATTAAATTAAGGTATAATTTAAACATTTCAA
>DAHXMP010000171.1 GCA_027371665.1 Bacteroidota bacterium
TTATTTTCTCGCGACAAGACATAATCTTTTATTTGCGACTGCGGAGAGTCTCCAGGTCCGCTTCCCCAGCTTTTATTGGGTTGTGTGCCCATAACAAATTCAAGTGTTCCGCCTGCCATTATATCATCATAATTCAGGAAACATTTGTTATAACTTTTCCCGTTAAGTGTTGCCGACTGAATATAAATATTATTTTGCGAAACACTATCGGCTTTTATCGTAAAACTTTTTCCGTCTTCTAAATGAATCGTTACTTGTCTGAAAACCGGCGTTCCAATCTCATAATCTTTCTGACCCGGACAAACAGAATAGAATCCCATAGCACTCAGAATATACCATGCCGACATCTGGCCGCAATCGTCATTGCCGATTAAGCCGTCAGGTTTGGAAGTATAAAAATCATCCATAATTTCCCTGGCATATTTTTGTGTTTTCCAGGGCTCTCCGATGTAATCGTACATATAAGCAGCGTGGTGGCTCGGCTCGTTGCCTTGTGAGTACTGCCCTATAAATCCTTCCAAATCTCCCAGAGAGTAACCGGTCATTTGAGAAGTTGTAGTGAATAATTCATCCAGTTTTTCGGCAAATTTCTCTTTGCCTCCCATCATTTTGACATAAGTTCGAACATCCTGAGGGACATAAAAATTATATTGCCAGCAGTTTGCCTCCGTATAATGAGCATTTACCTGGTAAGGGTCAAACGGAGTAAACCATCTTAATGTATATCTCGGACGCAGAAAGCCGGTGTTATAATCGAACAAATATTTATAGGATTGTGCTCTTTGGATGAACCTTTTATACTCATTTTCATCGTTAAGGGATTTTGCCATTTGTGCTATGCACCAGTCATCGTAAGCATACTCGAGGGTTTTTGAAACCGATTCGCGGGAATAATTACAAGGTATATAATGGTAATATTTATATGCTTCCATACCGAAGAGATTCGTGTCGGCACTGTGGACGATTGCCTTGAAAGCAAGCTGAACATCATAGTTCCTGATTCCTTTCACATAAGCATCAACTATCACCGGAACAGCATGATAGCCAATCATACAGAATGTTTCATTAGATGATAATTCCCAAACAGGCAGTAAGCCTCCCTGCTGATACTCTTTTAAAAATGTATTAATAAAATCATTCGTTCTTTTAATATCAATGATTGTTAATAACGGATGTTCTGCACGATAAGTATCCCAAAGCGAGAAAACCGTGTAATAATCGAAACCATCAGCCTTGTGGATTTGATTATCCCTGCCTCTGTATCTGCCGTCAACGTCGGAATAAAGATTTGGAGCGAGCATAGTATGATAAAGAGCCGTATAAAAAACAATTTTCTGTTCTTCAGTCCCGTCTTCGACTTGTATTTTCCTTAATTCTTTTTCCCACTTTTCTTGAGCTCTTTTTTCAATTTCGGAAAACGAATAATTCTTCGATTCGCTTTTTAGATTCTTTATTGCACCGTTAATATCAACTGCTGAAATGCCGACCCTGACATAAATAATATTGTCTTTTTCGGTGTTGAAAGTGAAATATGCTTTTATGTTTCTTCCCTGTGCTTTTTTGATTTCATTATTGCCGGCATCATTTATGGCAATCGAATGTTTATAAAAAGGCTCTGAGAATTCTGCGGCAAAATATACGATTTGGTCCTTCGCCCAAGCTGAAGAACGGCGGTATCCGACAACAGTATGGTCGTCCATGATTTCGATATAAGAATCCAGAACCATATCCCTGTGTTTCAGGTCAATCAGTATATTTGAACTTTTACCTTTAGGAAAAGTGTATTTGTGCATTCCGGTTCTTTCCGTTGCAGTCAACTCAACTTTGACATTATATTTATCCAGAAACACATTGTAATAACCGGGCTTTGCAAATTCGTTCTTCTTCTGAAAAGTCGAACAATAAAGATAATTATCAAATTCTAATTTTCCTGTCGTAGGCATCAATAAAATATCGCAGTAATCCGGCACACCGGTTCCGCTCAAATGAGTATGAGAAAAACCATAAATAATGTCATCGGTGTAATAATAGCCCGAACAGCCGTCCCAGCCTGTCAGGCGGGTATCAGGGCTGAGCTGTACCATTCCAAACGGTAGGCAGACGCCGGGATATGTATGTCCGTGTCCACCTGTACCGATGAATGGATTCACATAGTCAATAAGTTTTTCCTTATCTCCGCTCTTAAGCGTTAACGAAGATGAAAACAGAAAAACTATAGTTAATATTATGTAAAAAACTTTTTTCATATTTTTACAATATAAGAAAAATATGGAATTGATATATTCAATATAAACTAATTTGTTAAAGTGTTTGAATATTGTATAAAAGCAACAATAGGTATAAAAGCCGATTTTAATTAATTTTGTTATTTTCTACATTTTTTAATCAGGAAAACGGAAAGACTTAATGTTAATTAAAGAATTATTGGAACCGGGGAGTATTGTAGTTGTCGGAGGGTCGAACGATACATCGAAACCCGGCGGCAGTGTGTTGAAAAATATTATCGAAGGCGGCTACAAAGGAAAGCTTTTTGCGGTTAATCCTAAAGAAACCGAGGTTATGGGGATACCTTGTTTTAAATCCGTATCAGAACTGAACCACGTCGACCTTGCCATAATCGCAATTGCTTCAAAATTTATTCCCGAGACAATGGAAATTCTTGCAGATGAAAAAGGCTGCAAGGCATTTATTGTCCTGTCAGCCGGCTTCAGCGAAATCGGCAAGGAAGGAAAAAAATTAGAAGAACAAATCACTGAAATTGTAAACAAGGTCAACGGATGTTTGATAGGGCCCAACTGCATGGGAATAATTACAAAAAATTATAACGGAATGTTCGGAGGCCCTACCCCGAAGCTTGACCCTATGGGTTGTGATTTCGTTTCCGGTTCGGGTGCTACTGC
>DAHXMP010000176.1 GCA_027371665.1 Bacteroidota bacterium
TTCACAGGCAAGAAAAGGAAAGTTCGTTCCCGTAGCATATACATACAAAAAGTATGTTCACAAGCCGAAAGGTGCAAATCCCGGTTCGGTAGTTATTAGCAGGGAACAAGTAATAATGGTGGAACCGAAAATTCCGGATGAAGATAATTATTAATGTAAGCGGATTCTCATCCTGTCTCGACTGATATAGATTCAATTTCATTTGCTAATTCTTCTTTAGGGGGTACTTGTTTAATATTCTCATGGAAGAAGAATAAACCTCCTACTCCAAGCTGGATGATGTAGTTTACGGCATGTGTCAGCGTTGCATAAGCAAGTGCTTCTTCCGAACTTATTCCATATAGTTTCATCATTGCATTTTGAATTAGAAAATGATATACTCCGATTGTTCCCTGCTAATAACTACCGAACCGGGATTTGCACCTTTCGGCTTGTGAACATACTTTTTGTATGTATATGCTACGGGAACGAACTTTCCTTTTCTTGCCTGTGAATAATAGGCGGCAATCTCGGCGGCTTTCTGCAAAATCTGTTTCGGAGGTTTTTCCTCTTTGATTTTCATCCTCAGCACGGTATGTGAACCTCCAGTGCCTCTCGCATGAAACCATATATCGTTCGGTTTTGCAAAGTGCATAGTCAGCTCATCGTTGTTTGCCGCACTTTTCCCAACATAAACGGTGTAATTATCTGTGAGTTCAAATTTTCTGAATTTTTCAGTTTGTTCCTGTTTTTCTTCATTCATAATTTTCTTTAAAATTTTCAAATTATTTTTTTCAAAAACATCCAAATCTTTAAGAGATTTAACATTATTTAACTGTTCCAGTGTTTCGTCAATTTCTTTTAACCTGCTTTCAAGCTTTGGCAGTTTATGTTGCCTGATTTTATCAGCTTCTTTTGCATCTTTTATTTTTTTATAATAAAGTTCACAATTCTCACGAACTGTAAGCTTCGGATTTAAAGGGATTGTAATATTATTTCCATTCCACAAAATAACATCAATGCTTTCTCCAGCTCTTGCTTTTGAATTTGATAATGTTGCAAGGGCATCAGCCCACATCTTATACTTTTCGATTCTTCCTTTCTTTTTCTCATCATCAGTAAGATGTGAAATGCTTTTTTCAATTCTAACTTTAATTTTCTGCAAGCCCGATGAATACCTGCTAAAAACATTATCGAGCTTTCTTTGCCTGTAGCTCATCTGAATTTTTTGAGACACAGCTTCACTTACCGAATGATAAGTTTTATAAATATCAGGATAGGTTCTAAGTGGTATAAGCGATAAAAGAAATTCACCTTTTTTATCATTCAGAAGATAAAATCGTTCCGATTGCAAACATTCATCTTTAATTTCATTTGCTGTTTTTTCAATCTCTGCAAAACTTATCCTGACATTTTTCAATTCTTCATCATTTGATATGTTTAACCTCATGCAAAGTTCATCTGCATAGTATTTACCAAGTAACAAATCGCAATCGGAAAGAATTTTAACGATTTTTTCATCCTGGCTGAATTCGCCGATTTTTTTCAATCTGTTTTCGGGAAGGATGAATTTTTCTGAAATGAACTTCTTTTTATGTTTGAACGAATCAACTATTATTTGTACTTTATCGGTAAGAATAACATTGCTTTTCGAGCCGCCGAATACTAAAAAATATAATTCGTAATCATCGAATATCATTTTAATAATTCTCTCGTTTGGAAGCAATAAAACATCCTTGAGCCTTTGCATGATTATTTCACGGAATAAATCAATAGTGTTTTTTCTTGCCCTTGTGAAGTTAGCTCTGAGATATATTCCGCCTAATCTTGTATCCCCGGAATATTGCAGATAAAATTCTTTTTCTCTATCTAAAAATGTCATAACAAGAGAATTTTTTTCCTGGGTAAAACATTCCGTCAACTGCAATCCTTTAAGTAACTGCAATTCCTCAACAATTTTAGCCAGTGTATAATAATGCCTTATCATAAAATTTCAGAGCAAAAAAAAGCCGTACAACGAACGGCTTATCAATATTATAAAACAAATTATTTCTTATTCGATATTCTGCACCTGTTCCCGGACCCGCTCCAGTTCTTCTTTCATGCCAACAACGGTATGCGATATTTCCGTGTCGCTTGCCTTAGAGCCCATCGTATTAACCTCCCTGTTCATTTCCTGTAGAAGAAAATTAATTTTTCTTCCCATGGGTTCCTTAGCTTTTAGTGTCTCAAAGAAAAACTTAATATGAGATTTCATACGGACACATTCCTCGGATATATCCAGCTTATCGGCAAGCAGTACAAATTCGAGCTGAATCCTGTGCTCGTCAATTTCATCGCTCTCGAAAAGCTGTGCCACTCTTTGCCTCAGCCTTTCCCTTTCATCGGGTATTTTCCTGGTACTCAGCTTTTCAATCTTATCCAAATCACCGGATATGTTTTTCATCCTCGATTGTATATCTTTCATTATTTGAGTGCCTTCTTTAACTCTCATTTTATCGAGGTTCTTTAATGCTTCAATTATTGCTCCTTTTGCCAATTTCCATTCGGTTTCCGATTCTTCGCCGTTCTCTTTTACATAGAAATTATTTGAAAAGGTAAGAAGTTCGCTGAATTTTACAGGCTCGTTAATATGAAGTTTTTTCTTCAGTCTTTTTAGGGCATTAAAGTAACCCTCAGCGGCATTTTCATTTATTAAATTTTGTTTTGAAGCCGGGTCAGACTCGATATTAATGCCA
>DAHXMP010000221.1 GCA_027371665.1 Bacteroidota bacterium
AAACTGACTGCTAAAGATATTAGAAAATTACCTAAAGAAACGAGGGCTGCTCTACTAAAACAAATGACAAATGAGTCTATGCCTTATTATAATAAACATAAAAATGATTTGTTTGTTGATGAAATAGACGACGGTATTGAATGAAATCCAAATTCACAGAAATTCGGCAGGGAGATATTTGTTCGGTTAATTTCAATCCAACTCATGGTGATGAAGTTAAAAAAATCAGACATGCTATTGTTATCAGTGGAAATTTCGCCGTTGGATTGGATTTAAAAATCGTTGCACCTATAACTTCATGGAAAAAAGATTTCGACAAAATTTGGTGGCTTCATATGCTTGTCCCGACAAAACAGAATGGATTAAAGGCAAACAGTGCTGTGAACTGTTATCAAATGAGATGTATTTCGATAGAAAGAATAGTAAAAAAAATCGGCAGCGAAACCGCAGAGCTTGAAGAAATAATAGCCACAGCACAGAATTGTATTGAGATGATATGAAAAACCTTTTAATCATAGCATATTATTTCCCTCCGTCGGGAGGTCCCGGTGTTCAGCGTGTTTTGAAGCATGTTAAATACCTGCCGGAGTTCGGGTGGCAGCCGATTGTCCTGACCGTATCGAACGGACAATTCCCCGCGGTTGACGAGTCTCTTTTATCACAGGTACTCGAATCAACCATCGTTGTCAGAACTCACATATACGAGCCTTATGATATATATCGCTTTTTCACAGGGAGAAAAAAAGGAACGGCAATTGATGTCAATGTAATAAAAAAAGAAAGCCAGAAATTAAGCTTCAAGGAAAAAATTTCCGAACTTATCCGAGCCACATTTTTTATTCCCGACGCAAGAACCGCATGGAGGCTGACCGCTAACAAAGCAATAAAAAAAATCCAAAAACAATACAAAATTGATGCTGTTTACAGTTCATCACCGCCTTATACATGCTCTCTCATAGCAAGAAAGTTTAAAAGGCTCTTCAATGTCCCCTGGGTTGCAGGATTCCGTGACCCATGGAGAAAATTTCTTACTGC
>DAHXMP010000230.1 GCA_027371665.1 Bacteroidota bacterium
ATTAACAGCTCGTTCAGCTATATCAATCATAAAATTGATAAGTTCAGTTGTTTTTGCTTCAGCAATAATTCTTATTATTGGTTCTGTATTTGATTTTCTCAATTGAAGCCATGCATCTGAAAAATTAAATTTAATACCATCATCAATTGATTCAGAAATTATTAATAATTTATTATCTGTCAATTTTTGTCTTAGATTATTAAAAACATTATTTAAATCACCTGAAAACTCTTTTTTCATTTTTCTCATTTCATAATGGGGAAGTTTCCCTTCTATTTCGGATAAAGTCAGATTTTCTTCGGCAATCAGGCTTAATATTAGGGCTGTCCCAACCAAAGAATCCCTTCCGTAATGACATGCCGGTAATATCACTCCTCCGCTTCCTTCGCCGCCGATAATTGCATTTATTGCTTTCATCTTTTTAACAACATTAATTTCACCGACCGGTGACCTTTCCGTAATAGCACCGTAATTAGATGCAATATCCTCAACCCTTCTCGTTGTTGAATAATTTACAGTAATTTTTATTTCCCGGGCTTGAGTAAATAATTTTTTAAATTTTAAAGCTGATTCAACCGCTAATACAATTGTATTCTCTTCTCCTATCGGTTTTCCCATGTTATCTATTAGAACAAGCCTGTCTGCATCAGGGTCAACTGCTATCCCGAGGTCTGCTTTGTAAACCTTAACGGCTGATGCCAATTCATTAAGGTTTTCCGGGAGAGGCTCTGGAGTATGTGGAAATACACCTGAACCATCGCAAAATAATCTGATAACTTCACATCCAAGTTCTTCGAGTAACGTTGGTACGGCAAACGAACCTGAACTGTTTACCGCATCAACAACGATTTTTAATTTCATTGTTTTTAATTTTTGGATAATATTTGTCTCTTTAAAGATTGGCAGGTTTAATATTGATTGAATATGGGATTCGACTGCATTATTAATTATAATCTTTTTTGAATTTAAATCATCTTTATTTTTATTTCCGATTTCAAATCGTTTTTTATCTGAATCAACAATATCCCATAAATTTTGATTTTGAAAAGCATCGAGGAAAACGCCGGTTGAATCGATAAATTTTAAACCATTCCAAATATCGGGATTATGAGATGCAGTTATAGCTATTCCACCTGCAGCATCACTATGCTCAACGATAAGCTGAACGGTGGGAGTCGGAACAATCCCTAATAATCTTACTTCTCTGCCTTCCCTAATCAGAGTATCCGACAATAAATCTTCAATCCACATTCCTGATGGTCGCCCGTCTCTTCCTATAATTATTGCTCCTTCGGGTTGTGTTTTTGAAAATGAATAAGCATATTTATTTATTAATTCGATGGACAAACTCCCGTCTAATGTTGCTCTCAGTCCTGATATTGAACGTATTATCGGCATAATAACAGTTAACGTATCTTCAAAAAATGAAAGAAATAATTTTTACTTTATAAAAATAATCATTTCCTGATAATTTTTTAAAAATTTAATTTTAAAGTATTCGTTTTTCTTAGAAAATTTGGTGAAAGATGATAAAAAAGTATTTAAATAATCCATATCTGAATTTAATTGTCAGGCTGATTGTCGGTTTTATGTTCATTTTTGCTGCAATAGCCAAGATAGGTGACCCGGCTTTATTTGCCAAAGAAATAAATAATTACAACCTGGTACCTCAGATTATTGCTAATCTGATGGCTATCACACTTCCATGGGTAGAATTAGCATGTGGAATATTTTTATTATCTGGTATAAGGCAAAAAGCTAATTCACTTGTGAGCATAACTCTTTACACGGTTTTTACTATAGCCATACTTCTTGCTATGCTTCAGGGACTGAGCATCAACTGCGGTTGTCACACAAAAATTCTCGCCGATAAGGTAGGGTGGAACAAAGTTCTTCAGAATCTTGGATTCTTGGTTCTGTCAATTTATATTTGGTTCTTCCCTGTAAGAAAATATTCATTGGAAACATTGATAAATAAAGATAGAGAATAGGGAATTGTTAAACCTGCATAAAGGTCAATCTGAACGAAGTGAAGAATCTCCCGGTAATTGCACCAATACCCATGTTCGATTCTTCGTTTCAATTATAACGACAAAAATAAGAATATCAAATTACCAATAACAAGTATAGAATGATTTTCATAACAAAATTGTTTGAATTATTTTTGAACAAAAGTATTGAAAGAATAAATTAGATTATTCAGATGACTGATGGTAAAATAAAAACAATCTATTCAAATTTACTTGATTTTATTGCACCAGGAAGATGTGAAATATGCAATTCTTATCTTGGTCATACAAAAAGAAACTTTGAATTTATATGCGATGAATGTGCAGGTAAACTACCTCCTCCTCCGGATAACTTGACAATAATGGAAAGACTATCAAAATTTTATGATAATGACAATTCCATTATCAATAATACCTATTGTTTATTTGTATGTGATGAACAAACAGGGTTTATGGAATTGATATACTCATTGAAATACAGAGGTTTTTCAAGAATAGGAATAGAATTTGGAAGAGAGCTTGGCAGAATAATCTCAGAAAAAGCGAACACAAATTATTCATCTCTTGTTCCTGTTCCGATTCATCATGCACGAATGAGAGAAAGAGGGTTCAACCAATCAGAAAAAATTGCTATTGGCATTTCAGAGAAATTAAGGGTTCCTGTGGACAACAAAATTATCAGGCGCTCAAGGTACACACGCACTCAAACACAATTATCAGCTGAGGAAAGAAGAAAAAATGTTTCTGAAGTTTTCGTTCCTTTTAGAAAATCCAAAAAACTGAACGGTGATTATTTACTTCTTATAGACGATGTTTTCACGACAGGTTCTACACTCTATAATTGTGCCCTAAAGTTAAGAGAAATGGGAGCGGCAAGAGTTGATACGGCTACGCTTGTTTTAGTTGGAAGCTGAAAATTCGCTTTGGCAGAAAAATTTTAAATAATTAACTTTGGGATTGTTAATGAATGTTCTTTATTTATAATTCCTGAGCATTTAATGGTGTAATATGAAATTAATCCGTATAATCAATCTAATCATAATAATTAGCTTTTTTGCTTTTCCATCACGAGCACAGGCTCCTTATGAAAAGCTCACCTATAATTACCCATATAAAGACGGAATCCCGTTTTCAAGATATAAGGACCGGCGTCAAAAGA
Organism: Bacteroidota bacterium; assembly: GCA_027371665.1. GTDB lineage: Bacteria > Bacteroidota > Ignavibacteria > Kapaibacteriales > UBA2268 > DAHXMP01. The sequence continues at coordinate 3,169 of DAHXMP010000230.1, forward strand.
TTGTAGAGTTTATGTCCCCTAAATCCTTTGCTATTGTTTTATCGCCTGATTATTATACACAAATTAAGGAGTTTTATAGGCAAAATATTTTTAACTCGAACCTTTTTTATTTCACCGGATTGCCTGAGCAAGAAGCAGTCCTGCTGCTGATACCCGGTAACTATAAATATAACGGGATTAAATGTAATGATATGATTTTCCTCGAAGACCAGTCAAAGAAAGACATTATCTGGAACGGATTAAAAGTCAATTTATACGAAGCAGAAGGCATGTATGGTATTTCCAAGGCTCTTTATTTATCAAGACTGGATGAAATAATTGATGAGCTAATGCTTTTAAGGGATACACTTTTTCTTGCTGATTTCCCATTAACACAAACTGAGGGTGTCCTTCCGAGCGAAAATCCGGATATTAAACTTGAAATTATTAATAAACTTAAAGCTAAATATCCCAGGTTAATTGTAAAACTTGGAATTCCCGGGCTTAAGTCAATGAGAGAGGTTAAGGATGAAGATGAAATCAAACTCATTAAAAGGGCGGTAGAAATAAGCGTGAGTGGATTCCGTGAAGCAATGAAGGCAGCAAAACCCGGGATTAAGGAATATGAACTCAAGGCAATCGCTGAATATTCATTTAATAGGCTTGGTGCTGAATGTCCCGGTTATCCATCTGTTGTGAACGGTGGGAAGAATGCTGTTTTTATTCATGGAGCATACTCGAGAGATTTAATTCCTGACGGTTCTCTTGTTATAATGGATTGCGGAGCAAGGTTTAACGGTTATACCGCTGATATAACCAGAACCTTTCCGATAAACGGTGAATTTTCAAAAGAACAGAAAAAGATTTACAATATTGTTCTTGAAGCTCAGGATTCAGCTTTTTCGGCATGTACTAAAGAAAATAGTTTTATGACTCCCCATGTTAAAGCCTTGTCTGTTATTCAGAGAGGGCTGCTTGAACTTGGGATAATAAGTAATGCAAATGATGCCCGCGATTATTTTACACATGCGACTTCTCACTATCTTGGTATTGATGTTCATGACCCCGGTACATTTGGTAATCTGAAACCAGGGAATGTTATCACAGTTGAGCCCGGAATATATATCCCGGAAGGAAGTCCTTGTGACTCTAAATGGTGGAACATATGTATAAGGATTGAAGATGATGTTCTTATTACTCAAGGCGAACCGGTTATACTTACGAAGGACCTGCCGAGAAAGCCTGGAGATATTGAGGATTTAATAGGTAAATAGGCTTTATTATTTCTTATATATTCTAATAAATGTTTGCCTAAAATGAGGGTTTGAACAAAGATATAGACTGAAGGAAAAATCCTCTTAACATAAGCTCTTTCAAGAAAATCAAATTAGACCACAAGTTAATCAATTTCGACTTCTCATTTAAAAGAAAAAATAAAATACATCTTCTAATCTCAAAATTTTGGTTATTTGTCAGACACCTCTTTGTCCGGGGTCCCAAATGAATTTATGGATTTGAAGCTGAATCCTGACATCGAGACCGCTTTTGAGTATCCATTCAGCAAGTTTACGGGAGTTCATTGACTGGAAAGCGGGGGAGAGTAAAACGGCAGATACCTTCTCTTTAAGTTTATATTTTTTTATTATCTTTTGTGCCCAATCAAAATCTTTTTTATCGGAAACAACAAATTTTATTTCATCTTTCTTTTTTAGATATTTAATGTTGTCATAATTATTAAATTGTTGCATTTTTGAGCCGGGGCATTTTAAGTCCATAATTTTTATAACTCTCTTGTCAATTTTTGAAATATCTTCTGAACCGCTTGTTTCGAGTAAAACAGTATAATTTAAGTCGCAAAGTTCTTTCATAAATAAAATTGTATTATCCTGGTGCAGTGGTTCACCTCCTGTAATTTGTACGAGTTTACAACTAAACTTTCCGATTTTTTCTATAATCTTATCGGAAGACATTATCTTACCCTCTCCTTTAAATTTCAGTGCATAAGGCGTATCGCACCAACTACATCTAAGTTTGCATCCCTGAAACCTGATAAAAATGCATGGTAAACCTGCTCTCGTCCCTTCTCCCTGGATAGAGAAAAAAATTTCTGAAATAATGAAAATTTTATTCTGAGTTTGTTTATACATCTAAAATTTGTTGTTTTCTTATAAATTTAATATAATAAAATATTTTGGCATATATTTTCTTGTTATATTTATAGTAATATTAAATTGTTATACATAACAAATTGTTGATAATTTACTTAAATGTTTTAAGCAGTTAATAAATTGTTAAATATATACGCTTAAATTGGGAATAATATTTTATCGGGCTAAAAAATATTAATACTAATTTTCACATTATCTGTTAAAGATAATTTTATTTTTAAGACATAAATAAATTTTATGCATACTTTATCAATATTTTTCAGTGTTGACCATACTTATCTTTTGATTGTCGAAGATGAGCCAAAAGGTTTACGTCTAAAATATATTAATTCAACTACACATAAAATCAATTTATTGAATCCAGATGAAGAGTCTTCGATAGCCGGAAAAACCGAATTGGATGAAATATTTTCTAAACTGCCGCATCAACCTGAACAAATTGTTGTAACAATTCCTGCTGAGAACGTTCTTGTTTCAAATTTCCCGGGTAATAAAGATATTTCATTGAATGATTTAAGAAAGCTCGTAGAATTGGAAATAAAAAAGAATTTTCCACAATTTAATTATAATGACTTTTCATCAACAGTTATTCCTCTTTTACCGGGACTTGACGGTAAACAAATGATGACCGGGATCATTATATCAAAGGATGTCCTGTCTTCCTGCATGTCATTATTAAAGAAATTTCAATTACCAATAAAACACATTGACATTAGCCAGTTGAATACTCATTCATCGTTTATTTATAATTATCCTGAGTTCGCGGATAAAAGTGTATTATTTTTTGGCATTAAAAACCGGTTTATTGATATAAGTGTTATAAAAAATAAAAAACCTGTTTATTATAATCTTGTTTCTTATAAAAATCCTGAAAGGATTTGTGATATTTGTCAGAATGAATATGAACACATAATTGGCAAATATGTTAATCCTATTGATGTAGCCTGCTTTTTTGGGTACGAATTAAACAGTGATATTTTTTCAAAAGCAAGCAGTAAATTTACAGAATCCGGTATTATTATACTGCGTCTTAACGCTTTCAGAATGATGACATCCTCAATAAGTGACCGAGATAAAGAATATTGTTCAAGGACTGCTCATATTTATCCGCCATGTACTGGGGCATGCATTCCGATTTATCATGACAGGATAAAGCTTGTTTAATGTGTGTTATTTTCATTTTAAATGAAACAACATCTTATATAATAATTTGATTACAATTATTTAATCGGGCAAATGAGAATTATTGGAGGCTCACTAAAAGGAAGAATTATTAAAGGAAAAATTCCTCCTGACATTCGTCCAACAACAGACATGGTTCGTGAATCAATTTTCAATATTCTCTCGAATTTTATTTCATTCGAGGGACTGGTTATCGGAGATTTTTGTGCAGGTACAGGTTTGCTTGGATTCGAGGCATTAAGCCGTGGGGCAGGGCATTGTGTATTCGTTGATAAAAGCATATATGCCCTAAAGTTTATCGCTGAAACCGGAATATACTTTTCTATTGAAATTGATAAATATTCTGTATTTAAAAAAGAGGTTATAAAATTTTTAAATAATGTTTCCGATTATTTACCTTCACGAAAATTCGATTTGATTTTCTGTGACCCTCCATATCATTCTTTTCTTCTCAACAATATTTTGGAAATCATTACATCCCGTCAAATAATTGCTGTTCACGGTTTATTTGTAGCAGAACACGATGACTCTGAAATTATTATTTGTCCCAAAGGATGGATTAAGGTATCAGGTAAAAAATTCGGTTCTACGGTAATTGATATCTATCAATTAAATTAATTCAAAACAATAAATAATCTATTGAATACGGATATTTAATATCCCGGAAGAAATTATCCTAACTGCTCTTCATCGGATATCACAATTATTTTATCGCCTTCCGAGAAGAAAATCTGGTTCGATTTTTTTGGATTAACAACGACTCCATAAGCCAGTAGGCTTTCTTCACCCATCATTTTCCTTGGTGTATGGAGTTTATATCCGATTGCAATTTGATTCCTCTGTCTCGCAGATTCCAAAACCGTGTAAAAGTTTACAGGCCTTCCAAGCTCAACATAATATTCAGCAGGTTTTATATATATAGCAGGTCCCCCGGCACTGAACAAATCTTCAAAAACGGTTTTTAATTCCTTATTCTCTGAAATTTGTGAAAGCATTAAGCTGTCTAATTTAACGCTTACAATAAAATCATCTGTGTGTGTAATTTCAGCAAGCTGCCTGTTCCTGTCGTCCAGCATTTCGCTGACAATTGAAAAAGTATGTCCCTTCAGGTCAGCGATGTCTCTTAAATGAAGAAGTGTGCTTAACGTCTTGGCATCAGTAGACTGAACGTCTGTCAGCTCAGTCTGGCTAAGAACAATTATATGGTCAAATTGTTCAATTTGTAGGTCATCAAGGATTCTCCTGTTAGTTGTGTCTCCAAGCCAGAATGTTACTGTCTGATGAGTCAAGCCTGAACAATGAGTAGCAAGTTCCTTTTCGACAGCCATACTATCGGCAACAACTGTTATCTTAGAACCGGGCCAGACATAATTGTCAAGCTCATTAAGTATAAGTGGAGCCCTTCTGTTCCAACCGAGAATTAAGGATGCTTCAGGTTTTGGAGGTACGTACTTCGGAGCAATTCTAATTGCACCGGGGTCAATTCCGAATTCGGTCATTCCTGATAAAATAACAGTGTCATCATCTTCGGATATGGCTATGAGCACATCCTCCTTTTCAACTTTTGTATTCATTGGAGGTTTTATCATTATCCTGCCGTCATGTCTCCTGATACCAATAATCGTTGATGTTTCGTATGCAAACATTGCTTCAACGAAAGTCCTGTTTACCATTTTGGATTCTTCCTGGAAATATATTTCATCGCCCTTGAAATCAAGCAGTTCTGTAAAGACAACCGATAATCCCGGCTGACGGCATGTTTGAGCGGTGATTCTTGATATAAGATAATCGAAAACAACAAGCTGAACTTCATTCTTGCCAGCTATTTCAGCTATTCTGACATTCCTGGGGTCCCTGATTTCAGCAACAACATGATACCTTAATGGAGCAGGTTTCCGATTTGGATTATTCGTTATAGCAAGAATTGTTTTAATAACTATCGAATCTGGGTCTTCGGTCTCCGGAGCAAGTACAATTATAGCTTTAGCCTGATTTAAATTTATGATTTCAAGATCTCTTAAGTCAATGGGGTTTCCTGTTCGGCAGATTAGTTTAGTATTTTTTGTGCTGCCTGACTTCGATTTTATTTCATCTTCCATCTCGACTTTATCTTTTTCAGCCAGGATAGCAATACTTGGATTCTTCTGATTTTCATTTGCTATAACCAGCTCGGAAATTATCTGGTAAACCTGGAAAGACCAACCAAGGATGATTGTATGATTTTTTTCTACAACAAATGATTTCCCTTTTCTTAGGTCATCAATTTTCCTCATCACACCGCTGTTAACGATACCTATCAAGGTACTTAAAAGCACAAACCCGAGTATTGTTGCAAAAAACATGAATACAAGAAAGAGAGAACCTAACGGGTCATAAGCAATTGTCCCTCCGTCGAAAGCCCTCAAAACAGTTACCCAGACCGTATCTAAATAGGATATCTTTCCGTGATAATTGTACAAACCCTGGATAGGTATTCCTTTCGGTATCGCCCCTGTTATATAAACGATAAAGCCGAGAACAAATACGCTTAAAATCATTCCGAAAATAAGTAAGATAAGAGGAGCGAATGTCCCTTTCGACATCAAATTATCAAAAATATACCTGAGCCGCTGGTAAAGTGAAACTCTTTTCATTGGAGAAGGA
>DAHXMP010000238.1 GCA_027371665.1 Bacteroidota bacterium
CTTGTCCTTATTTCGGTAATTATGCCGCATACCCTGACCTGCTCTCCTATCAGGTTATTCTCCTTATCCCCCAAATGTATAGTCGGCAAAGAATCAACGTAAGGAAAGAAGCGGTCGAGAGGATTACCGCTGACGAAGAAGTTCAGCACTTCTTTTTCCTTGTCGAGCCTCTGCTTTTCCGTCCATTCTTCGACATCTTTGATTTGCGGTTCGACGAGGTGAGTTTCGGCACCACCGCCGAACAGGCTTTCAGAAAGTGAATTGCATGCACCCTGGTACGCTTTCGCATAATCGAGAGCGGGTTCTATAGATTCCATTAATGCTGCACGGTGCGCGCAGTTCATCGTATCGAAAGCACCGGCACAAATCAGAGCCTCGAGTGAACGCTTATTGAGCTGTTTCAAATCTGTCCGGGCAGTGAAATCGAAAAATGATTTGAATGGTTTTTCCTCGCGTGCAACGATAAAGCTCTCTACAGCAGACACCCCAACATTCTTAATTCCCGCCAACCCGAAAAGAATCGAGTTTTCGACCGCAGTGAAAGTAGCATAAGAACGGTTAATATCGGGGGGCAATACTTTGATTCCGAACTTTTTGGCTTCCTCGATGAGCTGTACAATTTTATCGAGGTTATTCAATTCGGAAGACATGTTAGCCGCAAGAAATTCCGCCGGATAATTAGCTTTAAGCCAGGCAGTCTGGTATGCAAGATAAGAATATGCAAGTGCATGAGATTTATTAAAACCGTATTTTGAAAATTTCTCGATTAAATCATAAATCTCCTTAGCCAATTCTTTATTGATTCCGTTTTTTGCGGCTCCTTCGATAAATTTGGGTTGAAGCTTTTCCATAAGTTCGATTTTCTTTTTACCCATCGCCCGCCGAAGAGTATCAGCTTCGGCAAGAGTAAAACCTGCAACATCCCTTGCAAGCTGCATCACCTGCTCCTGGTAAACAATGACTCCTAAAGTGTTTTTAAGAGATTTTTCCATTAAAGGATGCATGTATTGGATTTTCTTCTTTCCGAGCTTCCTGTCCATGTATTCGGGAATGTTTGTCATGGGCCCCGGGCGGTAAAGAGCGTTCATAGCAGTTAATTCCTCGAGGTTACGCGGTTTCAACTGCCTCAGGTATTCCTGCATACCCTGAGATTCAAACTGGAACACTGCAAGTGTGTCACCGTTTGAAATCATATCATAAGTTTTGCTGTCCGAAAAATCAATTTTATCAATATCTATATCAACATCGTAATTTTTCTTGACCATAGCAAGAGTTTTATCAATTATTGATAAAGTCTTTAAGCCGAGAAAATCCATTTTTAGCAAACCGGCGGCTTCAAGCTCATTCATAGAGTACTGTGTGCAGATTTCAGGCTGTCCTTTTGTTTTCGAAGCGGCATAAACAGGAACAAATTCCCTTATGTCCGAAGGAGCTATGACAACACCAGCGGCATGAACACCGCTGTTCCTGAATTTGTTTTCGAGAAGCAGGGAATAATTTATGAGTTCTTTTAGTTTCGGGTCATCGGTAGTTTGAAGCCATTTCAATTCAGATAGCTTGATTGCATCTTTCAAATCCGTAACTTTGCCCTGGACCACGGGAATTTTAGATGTGATTTCCTTTACTTTGGAAAGCTCTACTCCAAGCACTCTTCCGACATCAGTCAGCACTGCCCTGCTGGAAAGCTTACCGAAAGTAATTATTTGAGCTACCGAGTCTTCCCCGTATTTTTTCTTGACATAATCAATCACTTTTTCACGTGATTCGTCGCTGAAGTCAATGTCAATATCAGGAAGTGAAACACGGTCAGGATTGAGAAACCTTTCAAATAGTAAATCATAAGGCAATGGGTCAACATTTGTTATACCAAGTGCATATGCCACAATGCTTCCTGCGGCAGAACCTCTACCGGGGCCGACACTCACACCGAGTTCCTTTGCGGCATTAATGAAATCGCTTACAATAAGAAAGTAACTTGGATAGTTCATTTTTTTGATGACACTGAGTTCGAATTTTGCCCTTTCAATAATGTCATCGGTCAGATTATTATAACGGGCTTTCAAACCTTTTAAAGTCATTTCTTCGAGAAAATCGAAATGGCTCATCCCTTTCTTATCATCGGGCAAAGGGAACTCCGGCATATGCAGCCCTGTTTCAAGTTCGACATTGCATTTGTCTGCAACTTCGTTAGTATTATCAATAGCTTCAGGAAAATCGGCAAAAAGCTTAAGCATCTCATCTTTGGTTTTGAAATACATTTCAGGAGTGCGGTATCTCAGCTTATAAATGTCAACCTGTCCGGAAGTCGCAGCAGTAACATCTTTTATGTTCAATAGGATATTATGTGCTATTGCATGGTCGCTTTTCAGATAATGAATATCATTCGTTGCAATCAGCTTCAAACCGAGTTTCTTAGCTATCCGGGGAGATTCCCTCAAAACTATTTCATCATCGGTCAGGTAATGGCTCTGCATCTCGATGTAAAAATCATCCCCGAAGATATTTTTATAATACTTTGCCTCGTTTAATGCCATTTCATAGTCATTATTCACAAGATGATAATTGACAACACCTGCAATGCAGGCAGAAGAAGCCACTAAGCCTTCGCTGTATTTTTCGAGGAGTTCCTTGTCAATTCTGGGCTTGTAATAGAATCCTTCAGTGTGGGAAAGTGAAGTAAGCTTTAATAAATTTTGATATCCTATTTGATTTTTTGCAAGAAGTATAAGGTGAAAATAATTTTTCTTCTTTGTTTTTGCTTTACCGGCGGATGTATCGAAACGGCTTCCGTTTGCCATATAAGCTTCCATGCCAATTATTGGTTTGATTTTGGCAGCTTTCGCTTTTTTATAAAACTCGAAACAGCCGAACATAACACCGTGGTCAGTCAGAGCCAAAGCTTTTTGCCCGTCTTCGACCGCAGCATTAATGAGCTCATCCGGCGTGCAGAGAGCATCCAGCAAAGAGTAATGTGTATGATTATGTAAATGGACAAAATCCATAACTAAATTTTATTCACAAATCAGAACAAGCAATAAATTAAATTCACTGCAAACATAGTGATTTTATGAATTAGGATTTCCACAATTTTGTACTGAATATGAGATTGATAGACAGCAATAATAAAGTTACAGAGGAATCTCACTCATACTTGATTTTATATACCAGAATGATTCCGTCAAGCAGCATTGAGATTGTGTTTGCGGCAATAACGGGTAGATTTTTTATAATGATACCATATATGAGCCAGAGGGCGATGCCAATTATAAATATTATGTGCTTCCCGTGATACATGTATCAATGGAAGCTTAAATATATCTTTTTATCAAAGTTTAAATGAAATTTTTAGTTACTATGGATTCTGAAATTTATTCCTAAACCAATAGAAAAATATTTAGTATTTGCATAATCTTCAAAACCTAAATTTAGATTAATTCCTAAACCTTTATAAACATTAATGTCACCCCCGAATGATGCTGCCATACCAAATCCTCCATTTTTATTATTGTTTTCGTCTATAGCTAATAGTGATGGGCCTGATCCAAAATAGAAACGATAATATTTTTCACCAAGCATTATTTTAGGAATAAGACCAAAATATATAGCAAATTTTCCATTAATGTTACCAAGCTGAAGCTGTTCATCAGACAGTAATGACAGGAGTCTCGAAAGATGGATATCATTACAAATTGAGAATCCATAAAAATTATTTCCATCTTTATCAAAAGTATAATTAGGTTTATCTATGTCAGGGACACTCCTTTTGGTATAAAGAATGGTATAAATTGTTGACTGGGGAATTTCTATTAATTTTGTTTTATTTGAATCAGTTTGAATTGTAAAAGTGGTATCGGAATTTTGTGAATAACTTATTTTCGTTAAGAAAATAAAACTCATAAAGAAAATCAATAAAATAATGTATTTTTTCATTTTTTTAATAATCTATAAAAATATTAATTGGAATTCTTAATATTAAATTTTTTTTATCTATGGAAAAATTAAGAATTTTTAATGAATTATTAACTAAACATCACATTGAATGTAGCTTTCAAATTTATTAATTATACAGAATGTTATGCTACACCTGCAGAAGCTGCTACTCCTCCAACAACAGCTCCAACAACTCCGCCAACTGTTTCATTTATATTTAAATCTTTAGCCAATTCCTTGCCAGCAGAATATCCACCTATTGCCCCAGAAATATCACTAATTACAATTTTAAAAATTGCCCAGAAACTAAGTGTTTGACCTGTACTACCATCTTTTACATGGGACCATAAAACAGAACTATTGTAAGCAATACTTGTTAAAGATGGTAATGTTGTATTAGAAAAGTTTGGGTCATTTATTATTTGCTGATTTATGGCTTGTATTGCATTTATTGTTGCATTAATATCAGAAGCGTTATTTCTGATTGCGTTAATTATATTATTCACAACAGTTGTGCTGCCATTAGGTAAAATACCGGATGCTTCTAAATTAGTTGACTCTTGTAAAGCATAATTACTAATAATATCAAAAGATGGATTTGTCCCTAAATTAAATAACCACTTAATTGTTTGATAAAGAAAATAATTGTGCCTTTCACCTGCATTAGCACTAGTAAAAGAAATTGGCGTATGATCTGTCCATGCATTATTCGGATCATAATACATAATTCATACTCCTCTATTAAATTTACAAAAATGTGCATTAAATTAAAAAAAAAAAAATGAATTATCCAAATTATTATTACTTCTTTTGTATTAAAAGATACAAATGAAGTATTTTATCCATACTTAATTTTAAATACCAAAATGATTCCAGCAAAGAGCATGGAGACCGTGTTTGCGGCGATGACCGGAAGATTATTGATAATGATGCCGTAAATGAGCCAGAGAGCGATTCCCGAAATATAAATTATGTACATACCGAGCGAAATGTCGTGTGCATGCCTGCTTTTCCAGACTTTGACAAGCTGAGGCAATAATGCAAATGTCGTGCATAAAGCTGCAAGCAAGCCGATTATTGTTGGTAAGTCCAATTAATTTTTTTTTAATTAAAGTTTCAAAAAAATATATCATACAAATTCATATTCGACTTTTGCCGGCTCTGAAGTATGTTTGGAAGCATTCAGTATTTCGATTTCCACAATGTTACCGTTTTTATCATAATCAATAATGATGCCCGGCTTGTCCTCGTCGGTTTCAGTGATTTCGGCATCATTTAATTGAATATTGATAATATCAACTTCTTTGTCATATTTTATTTTCATTATTTCACCATATATTTATTAATATTTTTTGTCATGTAAACCGTAACAATCTTGTTTGGCTCAACATCGGTATTAACGAAAACCCTTAACAGATATTCTTTGAGATTGAGTTCGATAATAGATTGAAAAACAGATAAATCTTCTTCCCTTATAATTTGTTGAGGATTTTTATATACATGCTCGATTAAATGAAGAGGAATTTTTCTCTTCTCAATTTTTGTTAAAGCATGTTCCGTTAAAATGTACTTCATAAGAGTATTTTAAATGTTGCAATTTTTTTGCACTTCTCTATACCTGAAACACCCGACAACATGGTCGTTAACCAATCCTGCCGCCTGCATAAAGGCATAGCATATTTTTGAGCCGACGAAGCGGAAGCCTCTTTTCTGAAGGTCTTTGCTCATAGCATCGGATTCTGTCGTTTTTGGAGGAATTTCACTTTCAGACTTCCTTTTATTGACCAAAGATATGCCGTTTGTGAATTGCCAGATATATTTGTCGAAACTCCCGAACTCTTTCTGAATTTTCAGAAAAGCCTTTGCATTTTCGATAGCTGCATGGATTTTTAATTTATTTCTTATTATTCCTTCGTTCGACAAAAGTTCTGCAACTTTTTTCTCGTCATATTTAGCAATTCTTTTAATGTCATAATTATTGAAGGCTTTTCTCAGGTTATCTCGTTTCTTAAGAATAATCGCCCAGCTTAAGCCAGCCTGGAAGGCATCCAGCACCATAAACTCAAATAATTTATTATCATCGTGAACAGGCACTCCCCATATTTTGTCGTGATACTCGAGCATTTGGGGATTGGTTCCGGGCCAGCTGCATCTTTTCGGTTCTTTCTTCATGTTTTCCTATTAAAATTGATACTTTGTTATAACGTCAGCCTGAACAAAGTCTAAGGGCAAACTTTTATGGTTAATCATTGTTTTAAATCCCACTTAATCCCCCTTTTTCAAAGGGGGAAACCTCATAAGCACAGGGTTTTTGCGAATAGATTCCAAAATAATATCAGAACGATAAAAAATTTATTCCTTCAATAACAATTCAATTTTATCGGAGGCATCTCTCAGAAATTCTTCTTTGACATAGCCGTAGTCCTTGAACTGCATTTTTCCGTTCTTGTCAATATAGACTGTCGTCGGCAAACCTGT
>DAHXMP010000247.1 GCA_027371665.1 Bacteroidota bacterium
CCTTCAAATGTCATGTTCTGTGCTTCAACCAGAGACCTTTCATAAAACGCTGAACTCCAGAACATTTGCTTATTGTGCTGATATGAAAAAGGATAATTAACCATATCACTATTGGAAGGTAAAAGATTTTCGGAATTTTCAATAAGGCCTGTTCTTCTGCTAATCAGAGACTTCGAAGGTGTCGAAAGTACAATATTTTCTTTATATCCCATTTCCAGATAGCCGACTTCAATTCCAAGTCTTTCTTTATTATTTACTGCATAAGCAATACTTTGAGAAAAATTTGTAACAACCTGTTTCTCGGAACTGTTAAATCCACTTCTAAATACATCAGTACCGAGAAAAGAAGAAAACATGACTTCTGTGTTTTCTGAAACGGTTTCAGGCATAATATGCTTAACAATTCTTTGGGAATTATTTTTTTGTGGCATATATCCGTTTATCTTTTCCTTAGTTTCTGCTATCAGATTCTCATTACTTGGTTTGACACCTCGTTCTAATAAAAATATATTCGATATAGAAGACTTATTATTCAAAGGATAATTATTATCGACGATACCTGCTGAGTCTCCTTTACCCGGCTGGTTAGATGGTTTAGCCGATAAATCATTATCAGTAATGACAGAATTTTTTGAAATATCAGGTGAATTTAATCCACTGCCGGTTTCATTGCTTTCACCGGGATTATTATTTGCAGTAGTTACTCCTGAACTTGAATTATTCTCGGGAGTTTCAACTTTAGCAAGAAAATTTCTATTATGAAACTTTTCAGAAGATTTCTTTAATCTTGAAAGTGAGGAAGCATTAGCTGATGCGATGTTATTTTGAACAGCCGGTACACCGCTGCTCAAGACAGTTCCAGGTTCATTTTGAGGGGTAATCCCGGACGTTGAATTCAATTTAGCATTTTGAAGTATGGATAGGTCTTCAATATTAAATAAGAAGATGAACATAAGAAGCACAGCAAGCGAAACAAAAGCAGAAGAACGCCTCCAAGCATAATTTTGAGCACTAGCGATTGGTTTTTCAGCAAGAATGCGCATCAAAATCATGTCTTCGGTTTGTTTCAAAACATCTTCCGGAGGTTCTATTGATTCGGCATCTTCTCTGACGGCATAATGAAGATTAACGGCAGAGTCGAATTTCTCCCGTGCCGGAATATTATCTGTCAGAACCGAACGAAGGAAAGAATCTTCTTCGTCGGTCAATTCACCGTCAATATATTTCGATATGTAATCATCAAGATTCATAAAGCTCCTGTTTCAATGGTGTCAATAATTTTCTGAGAATCTCCCTCGCACGAAAAACTCGAACTTTGGCAAGCGAGAGGTCAATTCCGAGAATATCCGCCAGTTCCTGATACGAGCATTCTTCGTATTCCCTCAGTAAAAATGCCTCCCTGAGAGCCAATGGCAGTATTCCGACTGCTTTGTTTATGCAATCTTTGAGCCCAGGGTCAGATTCAGAATTTTCTGCTAAAGGTTCATCCTTCAATGAATAATATGATATTTCATCGAAAGAGTCGTGTTCCTTTCGTGAGCGAATCGCATTTAAACAAGTATGCCTGGCAATCGTAAAAGCCCATGCCTGGAAATTCTGTCCTCTGAACTCTCGCCGGTGTTCATAAATACTTATGAACGTCTCCTGAAAGGCGTCCTTCGCAATATCTGCATCTCCAAGCATTCTAAGGCAAAACCGAAAGACTTTCCTGTTATATTTTTCATATAACAGGTGAAAAGCTTCGGCACTGCCCTTTTTCAGAGCCTGCATCGCCTGCTGAAGCTTTTCCGATTCGTCCATATCCGGTATTAACTTAAACATATTCCAAGCTACTTTTTATTAAATGCACTCTCTTCTAAATATAATGACAACATTAACATGGAAAAAGTTACAATTTTTCTAAAAATAATTTATTTTCATCAAAAAAAACATTCCCTAATTCATAATTATTTAATAGGAGTTTCAATTTTAATTTTAACAGTTCTGCAATAACTTCTACCCTGTGGAGTGTTATTGTTATAAAGCAACACATCACTCCCGACAGGATTAATTGTCAAATTTGCCTGTGGCACCTGTAAAACCTTTTCAGTCTCATTACAGCGTCTCAAAGCAAGGTCTTTGTTATATGCAGCCTCGCCGGTTCTGTCAGCATATCCCTCTATCGTTACAAGTGAATTAGGCATAATCCTTGATTTTATATCCTGCAAAATCATTTTATGATGCAGTTTAATATCCGCTTTATCGTAATCGAAAACAATAAGTGAAAATCTTTCGATTTTTTTATCACCTTTCATTTCGTATCGTTTCTTTTTAATAGTTAACTGTTGAATCGAAAGATTTGTTTCCGAATTTGTTTTTTGTTTTATCGAATCAACTGCGGATAGTTTTATATTAACAGGAGTTTCATATTTTGGCAAAGGTTCCTTTTCAACTTCCCAATTGATAACTTTTGGAATTTTATTCCCGGAATAATGCCTTATTTTATTTCCTGATTGCTCTATGCTTACATCCCATGAAGTCAGTCCTGCTTCGGCTTTTACAATAGGAGTAATTTCCACGACAGGGGGATTAGCTTTCCTGTCAACCTCCTTTAAGAAAACAGGTTTCAATAAATCATAATCCGAAGAGCTAAATTCGGCCCTTTGGTTTTCAACTTGTCCGTCAACGATAGTATTGTTGCCGGGTTCATTAGGCAGGTTCTGCTGTTTTATAATTATTCTGCCGGATTTAATACCCCATATGTTTACTAAATAGTCTTTGACGGCTTCAGCTCTTTGTTTTGATAAATTCAGGTTATTTGTTTCGACACCGATATTTTTATTACAGCCTGTTATTGAGAGTTTTGAGTCTTGTAGCTTTTGCATACGATAACCAATAATATTCAGTAAATCTGAATAAATATCCATCGTATTCCATTTCAAAGAATCTTCAAAGAAAGATTTAGTTTCATCCTTTGATAAAAGTTTTAATCCTGAGGATTTTATATCGGAACTTCCTTCCTTGAAGAAAACATGTGGAAGTAAAGGAAAACCTTCTTCTGTTTCCATTTCCTCAATAACTATTGTGGGGGATATTTGTTTCTTACCGTCTTTTGATATTCCTTCCGCTTCGATACTTGAAGTCATTTTAGGCATAGGCAAAGGTATTGCAGTATCAATCTGGATAATCGGCTTTGGCACGACAGGCTTTTCGATTTTCGGATATACAGGAAAGCTGACAGATGCACCGAATTGCCAGTGAGCCGGTTTCCAGTCAACATTTGCAACGTTATTAAAAGGCAGAAAATATTTAATTTCAGGGGTAACAAACATATCTTTTCCGATAGGAAGGTCATATCCGATGCCTAAAATTCCGAAAAACAGAAAAGCCGGTTTACCGGGAATATCGAGATTATAATAATCATTTTGAATAACCCTCCCATCGAGAAAAGTGATGTTGTTCGGTGAAATAATTTGTTCCTTCTGGCTGAACTGACCTGTAATAAGATATGACATATCCAATCCGACTACTCCTTTAAGCTTATCAATGATGTTAATATTTAAAAGGGGTTCAAATCCAATAACATTAATTTTTGAATCAATCGAATGGTCAACCGATACAGGAGTTACGGTTGTAACTCCATTCTGAATGACAGTTGTATTCCCGATATTTTTGTCATGAACAAGCAGTTTTGCACCAAGAGAAGAATAACCGATTCTAGTACCTAAAGAAAAATCCGAATTAAGCGGATAATCGAAAAGACCGCCAATAGCAAATCCACTTCCAATGCCTGAAGTGAATCCTTTACAGCAGTTTGGGACCGGGGGCAATTCTTTGAAATTTGCAGTATGAGTATTCAGGTTATATGCTGCATAAGCTCCTAAATAAAACAAAGGTTCAGGCTCTCCGGCAATAATTGTATTGATCCCGTGAAATATAAAAATTAAAAAAACCATCAGTATAAATTTATTTTTTTTCATCATTCTTGTATAATATATTTTTGAAAATTATTTCACAATAAACAATGGAACAGCAGATTGTCGCATGGGAGTTTTCAAAATCAATTCATACATACCGCTGGTTAATCCGCCTAAATCTATTTTAAAAACGTAGTTCTTGTTTGATTCAGGGTTTACGTCCCAGGCAACTAATTGCCTGGTTTCTCCCTGAATGTTCATAAGTTCTATTGAGTGAGTACCTGTTTCAAGAACTGAAGCAGTAACATTTATATATTCATCGGCCGGATTCGGTAATACAGTAAGTTGAACCGGATTACCGACTCTAAGAAGCCTTTTTTGCCCTTTATCGCAAATTTGAATAAGCATACTTCCATCTTCCAGCAAGGGTTGTCCTATAGGTTCTCCCGAAAGCCATTTAAAGCTAACCCAATTTAATCCTGTGCTATCAGTGTCTCCCAGCAAAGTATAGCCAACGATATTAGTAATCAGCGAATCCGTTCGGCTGATATTGACATTATCCACTTTTATAGATATTATGCGGTCTTTCCCGCTTGTACTCATATTTACTAATGTACCGCTGGTTAATCCGGTCGGATAAAACAATGTCGAATCGAAACTTATTTCTGCAGAAAACGATGAACCGCTCACTGATTCATTTATGTCTTCCAGCCTGCCTTTTACCGGTATTTTATAATTCGTTTGATCCGGAGAGACATTCACTAAAACGGGAAGAGAAAAATGAACAACTTTTTCCGGTGCACCGTACCCGTTAACAACAACATCGAGACCATCATCGCATGACGATGTATGCGTTTTAAATTTTAAAGTGTCCTCGTAATATTTTATTGAATCTGGAGAAAATGTTACAGTAACAATGATGCTGTCTCCCGGCTTTAAAGTCGTCGGCGGAAGAGGATTGGGAGTAATGCCGAAAATGCCTGTGAATTGAGTTGATTCAATTGTAACATCTACAGAGCCGTTATTTTTTATAACCAATTGTTTCCCCGAAGTTGAATTAATAACAACATAACCGAAAGAAACCAGATTTGGTACTGTTACAATACCGCTTCGCCTGGTACCTCTCAATGCCGTTGTAACTTCCGTATTGCTTCCGTTCATAAATACAGGGAACACAAGTTCAGCCTGCTTTACACCGTCTGTCGTTCCGCTTGGCTTGAAAATGACATTCACCCATAAAGTATCTCCAGGAGCAAGCGTATCGGGATAAAAATGATTATCGGAGAGCTGATAGATTAATGAATCTGCACCCTGGATTATCGGCGTGGATGTTATAACAATCGGTGCTGTACCTGTGTTAGTAACCATTGCTGTCAGAGTAGAATCTTCGCAGGGAGCGAGAATGCCGAAATCGAGATTTGAAGTATTATCAATATCACCTACAAGTCCATCACCGGTAGCGTTTGTAAATAGGCTGTCCGGACAGGGCTGGTCAAATATGAAACTTATCACCGCATTTTTTATTCCGCCGGAAGTGAAATTCATAGTTACCGTAAAATCTGCTGTGCCTCCATTTCCTGCTATAGCAGCAGATTGCGGAACAACCGTAACATCGGGATTATCACTTAAAACCCTGATAACATGAACATCTAATTCGCCGTTGTTAGTTAATGTAATAACCTGACTCCTGTTATTACCAACCGGAACACCACCGAAATTAATATTTAAAGGAGCAGTAGTATGAAAAGCCTCGCTTCTTCCTGTTAGCGAAACCGTTATAACAGGCATTGAAGGTTCATCTGTCGTTACTGAGAAGTCGGCACTTTTTGTCCCTTCGGTTCCCACAGACGGATTAAATTGAATTATATAGCTGCTGCTTTCCCCCGGTTTAAGCTGATAAGGAAAGATTGCAGGTTCGCTAATCATACTGAAAAAAGCGGCATTTGCTCCCGAAATTGCAGCTTTAGATGTGATATTCACAGAGCCTGAGCCTTTATTGGTAATAATTATTGTGTCGAGTTTTGTCTGGCAAACTGCAAGCAATCCGTAATCTATTGCATATTTGTTTAATTCAATTAAAGGCTTTACCGAATTTCCTTTAATTGTAACATAAGCAGTATCAACACATGATGTATTCTGCATAACAGAATACATAAAAGTTCCCGTCGAATCATTCCCTTCGGTTGTCGGAGCATATTCGAAGGAAACAATTAAACTGTCGCCGCTTTTTAAAAGCACCGGTACGAGAGGCTGTGAGCCAATAATCTTAAACGGCGGCGATAAATTCGGCAAAGATGTTATGAATGCATCTGCGGTACCTGTGTTTATTAAAGCAGTAGTCTGAGTGTCTCTTGTTCCGACCTTGACGTTAGTAAATATCACGTCATTTGAAAAAGAAAGGCTTGTCCGTACTCCTATGCCATTCAATTTGATTGTATCAATTATTGAGGGACATTCAAGGGTACTGATATATAATTCAGATTCCTCTAAACCTTCGCTTGTCGGTGAAAACGTAACATATAACGTGCTCGTGTCTCCCGGCGGAACAATTCTCTTACCCCAAATTCCGGCAGTAAAATCATTAGCAGGAGAAATTGTTGAGTTTGCTATTGATACAGAGATACTTGATAAATTTAAGAAATTAAAAGGAGCAACGGATGTTTTTCCAATACAAACATAATTGAACCCGAGAACATCAAAATGTTGCTGAGTTTTATAAATTAAATCATCAAAACTGATTGAATCAATATTTGCCTCGAAAACAATCTGCCAGGGTTTATATCTTGATTCATAATCATTATTATATATGAGCAGAGTATCCCGTACAATTCCTTTTTGTCCGGGCTGATAGGAAAATCTTACTATCACCCTTTGTGAGTCGGCAGGTGGAAGCGTTACAACATTTAAGGGAGAAACCAAAGAAAATCCGCTCATAGGATTTTTAAAGCCGGATGAATCCATCCGAAGTATTAAATCTGCCGTTCCTGTATCCCTAACGAACACTGTGTCATCCACAAAATTTCCTTCACATCCGATAATTCTTAATGTATGTAATGTATCGCTGTCAATAATCGGAAGTTTAATTATACTCAGTATGTTCGCAGCAGACTGGGACATTACCATTAGCGGGTCATAGAGGTGGTCTGTCATATTAAATAAAGGATTTGTTACATCTTCCGTTACAGATAGAAAATATAAGGAATCGTTTCCAGTAAGTACAACAGGCAAGCTCCAGTAACTACCGTTATAATTAATTCCAGCTAATTCAGTCCATGAGCCTGATTCAGGTTTAAGACAAACATGAATATTTTCAGCAGGATTACGGCTACCTGTTAAAGTAAATTGTCTTTTCACAAAACTGCTTGTATCCGTTGTCGGTCCCCTGTAAACTGAAGCATCGGGAGGAAATGTTGTTGGCCCGAAATTCCAGACAGGTTCATCATGTCTTATTCTTCCGGAACCTCCGTGAGGAGTTGAACCTGCACCGCCAACTGCCGATAAACTGCCGCCATTTAAAGCAATTTTCACATTAATCATTACAGCTCCGCCTGAGCCCCCGCCGCCGTCTGCACCATTATCTCCCGTATGGCCATTACCGCCGTTTGCAGAAACCGATACGTTTGAAATAAGGGGAGCAAAAAGCCTGATAGCTCCTCCGCCTCCACCGCCGGAACCAGAACATTCAGTACCTACAAAAGGATTTGTTTTCTGAGGATTGCCTCCGGCACCACCTGAACCTCCTGCAAGAGGGACAATCATACCGTTACCGTGAATCCTGCCACCGTTTGAATTCCGAGAATTAATTCCATTTGTTGCATAGCCTCCTGAACCCCCGTTCATCCTTTGTGTTTGCCCGCTGCCACCTCCAAAACCTCCGACAGGGTCGTCATTGTAACCATCAGCAGTGTTTCTGCCGGATTCTCCGAAAGGATGTCCGGTTCCCCCACCGGAAGCTTCATAATAACCGGGGGGTTGGTTTGGAGGGGGGACAAGATTGAGGCTGTATCCTCTCAGTGCTCCATTAGTCCCGGAACCTTCACCGACAGCTTTATAGCTACCACCGCCGCCAATCACACGGTTTTCGCCTCCTAATCCTCCACCGGTAAAACCATCGCCCCCATTGTCTCCTGCAGAACCGCCCGAATTAACATCACAAAATCTTCCTCCACCTCCACCACCGCCCGGGCCACCGTTCCCACCATGTCCACCGGCAGAAATCTCACCATTAACCGAAATAACAGTGTTCGAGCTGCCCTGGATTTTTCCCTTTGATAGAAGAACAAACGGCAGGTAACCCTGGTTGCCCGGTGTTACCGGGTCGCAGTCATTTTGGGAGACATTATATATTGTATCGGCAAGAATAATTGAATCGGCAATTATAGCACCTCTCCTTGAACGTTTGCCCAAATTTCCCTGTCCGAAAACCCTGTCGGGCAAACCTCTGATATCGCCGAAATGAAAAGGCTTAACTATGTAAAATGTATCAACATTTGACGGAACTCCGTTAACAATGACCTGCAATGGTATCCTGAAATTTGATGAAAGCTGGTCCCAATCTTCCGAATTCGGATTAACCGACGGTTTAACAAAAATCTGGGAAGACAGCATCCTTCCGTCCCAGCTAATTGCTACAGGACCGATAACTATCTTAGATGTGTCTCCGGGATTGACACAAACGAGCTTAACATTGTCTCCGGGGTTATTGTAAAAGAAACCGTCCGCACCAAAATTTTTCGATGAAAGACTCATATTTGTCGGGTCATACGGACATATCAGCTCGACATAGATATTCATATCTGCCGCACCAATATCTGGAATTATATATGATAACCTTGGCTGAGCTTCTGTTCCCAGTCGCATCATCAAAACCAGGAGCAGGATAATCGCAGTATGTAAAAATCTTTTCATTCTTTTTCCGTTTTTAAAGAGTAATTAGCTTATTTTTCATAAATTATGTTTTAATTTAAGAACTAATTCAATATTTTACAATTTTATTTATTAGCGAATATTTTTTCTACATTAATAGTGGCTTAAATTTTGCTTTTATAAAAAAAGAATATTAGAATCTAAATAAATTTTTTGAAAGATGGATATTGAAAATACAATAAAGTTATTCCTCGAATATTGTGAATTGGAAAAAGATTACTCGGCTCATACAGTACTAAGTTACAGCCATTCACTTACTCAGTTCCTGAAGTATCTCAAATCCGAATCACCGGAAATTCAGGACTTGAGCGAAATAACCACTAACGATATCAGGCCATTTTTGGGATGGCTTCATGAAAAAGGTGACGAGAAAAGTACAATTAAACAAAAAGTATCCGCTTTAAAATCATTCTTTAAATTTTGCCAGAAAAAGGGCTATATCACACAAAATCCTGCGGCATTAGTCGCTACGCCTAAAAGTTCAAAAAAACTTCCATCATTTCTTCTGGAAAAGGAAGTTGAAGAACTGTGTAAACAATTCGACACAAAGGACCCGAAAAAAGCACGGGATTT
>DAHXMP010000264.1 GCA_027371665.1 Bacteroidota bacterium
GATATATGTATTTATCGAACCTTGAAATAATAGGATTTAAGTCCTTTCCCCATAAAACGACTTTTAAATTTTCCCACGGATTAACGGCAATAGTCGGCCCCAACGGATGCGGAAAGACAAATATTATTGATGCTATCAGGTGGGTTCTCGGTGAACAGAAGTCGTCAATTCTTCGTGCTAATATGATGGACGAAGTAATTTTCAATGGTACAGCTACCCGCAAGGGTATCGGGATGGCTGAAGTTTCTATAACGATTCAAAATAACAAGCAAGTCCTCCCAACGGAGTACAGTGAAGTAACGGTTGCAAGAAGGCTGTTCAAAAACGGCGACAGTGCATATCTTTTAAACAATACTCAATGCAGGCTTAAAGATATTCTTGAACTTTTTATGGACACAGGCATTGGTGCCGATACATATTCGGTAATAGAACTCAAAATGGTTAATGATATTCTCAACGGAAAAGCAGAAGAAAGAAGGCACCTGCTTGAAGAAGCTGCCGGCGTTACCCGTTACAAATCCCAAAGAAAAGAAGCAGGAAGAAAACTGACCAATGTCGAAGGAGACCTTCTGAGAGTCCGCGATATATTCGTAGAAGTTCAGAAGAATGTTAATTCACTTTCGCGACAGGCTGCAAAAACCAGGAGATATAATAATCTGCTCGAGGAAATGAAACAACTTGAATTGAAGCTTGCTCATCACGAATATGCTTCCATAATAAAAGAGTCCGGGCAATATACTTCTGAGCTCGATAAGCTCAGGGATGATAGAAATAAGCTTGAAAATGAACTAACTTCAAAGGAATCATACATAGCTGGTTTAAAGGAGTCGGCTAATAAGCTCGAATCGCTTTTTGAAGAGGCGTTTCAAAGTGAAAATTCTATCAATGCCTCGATTGCGGATAAGAACAGGGAAAAAGCCGTTACCGAAGAAAAAATTAATTCGCTCGATAATACAAAAGAAAGAATAACCGCAGAACTTGCCGATTCGGAAGAACAAAATAAAAATTTGCAGTCCGGGCTCAATGATTCAAAAAACAAACTTGCGGAAACAATAGAAAAGAAAGAATTATTTTCCGGTGAACTTAAGTCTATTGAAACCGTTCGGAATGAATCTCTCCTGGTTGTCAGGGATGCCAGGGACAACACCAACAATTCAAACCGGGCAATTGTTAACCTGCAGGGACAAATAGATTCAATTAATAAATCTTTGGAAAGAAATTACGGCAGGCAAGTATCGCTTACGGAAAGTATCGAATCGGTGAAAAGCGATGTCGAGAGAATCAACAACGAAATTGCAGGCATTGATAAGCAATTATCCGAAGCCGAAGAATCGAAAGTTAATCTTGCAAAATTATTTGACGAAGCTGAGAGCGATTATAATAAAGCTAAAGACAAGAAACAGAAACTCGAAATCAAAATCGAAGAGACGAGGGAAAATGCCTCTTCATTGAAAAACGAACAGAACAGGAAAAATGCTGAACTCGAGTTTATTTCATCCATCATGGATTCCGACGAAAGCACCAAATATCTTATTAGTTCCGGTAAATGGCAGACAAAGAGCGAAAAAGTCCTGTTAGCAGAAGCAATCGGAACAGACGAACAATACAGGATTGCAGTTGATGCCGCTCTCGGCGATGCGGTCAGGTATTTCATAGTCAACAATAGGACTGAGGCAATCGAAGGCATCAAAGAGTTAAATAAAAATGAAAAAGGCAAAGCTTATTTTTTGTGCCGTGATTTGATTCCAGATGTCCCGCCACCTGAAAATATAAAGACAGATAACGGAATCATAGGCTGGCTGAGCGAGAACGTGAGAGTGGAAGATAAACTGCGTAATGCACTCAGAGCCATTCTCGGGAGGACATTGCTCGTAAAAGAAATGTCCCTTGCAATTGATGCAATTGATAATAAAATTGCCGATTGTGCCGTAACATTATCAGGAGAAATAGTAAGAACAAAAGGAATTATAAGAGGCGGTTCTGTTTCTAAAACAGAAGGTTTGACTGTCGGTAAAAAAGAAAGAATCAGTACTCTTAATGATGAAATCGGCAAATTGAACCGGAAAATCAGCGAAATTGAATCCGATTTGGCAAAATTAAAAAACGAAAATGATTCACTCGATTTAATAAGATTCGGTGAAAACCAAAGGAAAGCAGAATCGGATAAGAATAATAACAATCAATTAATTTCGCAATTGGAATACAAAAAAAATTCTCTTTCTGACAACCTTAAATTGTATGAAAATAATATCTCCATTTTCAACGATGAACTGATTACACTGAAAACGGAAAATGAAAATTTTGAGAATGAACTTCAGAATCTTGATGTTCAAATCAATTCAGAGAAAGAAAACCAGAAGAATTTGCTCGAACAACTAAAAGAATCGGAGGAAAAACTCTCGGCAAAGGAAGCTTTGCTCCGCGATGCCGAAATGAAAAATGTCAGGTTCGAGGAAGATGTAAAAAACCTCGAAAAAGAAATTTCATCAATTGCCTCACAAATTAAATCACTCGAAGAAAGAGATAAAAAAAATAAACTTGAAATAGAAAGAATAGTCGTAGAATCCCAAAAGCTGATTCTGTCCGTTCAGGCAACAGAAGAAAGCCTCTCTGTTCTTCAAAAAGATTTGGACGAAGCCCAAAATGAAAGAGAATTGCTTCACGAACAAATCCAGTTGAAACAGGAAGAGCTACACCAACATACCGATGAACTTTCATCCTTCAGAAAATCATTCGATAGAATTATAGAGCAGATGCACCAGCTCGAGCTTAAGCTTGGCGAATACAACATGAGAAAAGGCAGTTTGCTCCAGCACTGCATGGAAGATTTTAATATTGATATGGAGACCTCGACCATCGAGCCGGAAGAAAATTTCTCGCTTTCCGACGCAAGAAATGCTATCAGGAGTATGAAAGAGAAGCTTTCAAATTTCGGCAGCGTGAATTTCATGGCACTCGAAGAATACGAAGAGCAGAGCCAAAGGCTTATTTTCTTAACCAAACAGCTAAGCGACCTCGAGGATTCGAAAAAGAATCTCGAAGAAACAATTTCCGAAATTAATGAGACAGCAGGAAAAAAATTCAGGGAAATATTTGATTTGGTTAATACCAATTTCAAAAATGTTTTTATCGAATTATTCGGTGAAAACGGTTCCTCGGAGCTTATACTCGAAGAAGGAGACCCGCTGGAATCAAATATTAATATTATCGCAAAGCCGCCGGGCAAAAAGCCCCATTCCATTGATTCGCTTTCACAGGGTGAGAAAGCACTCACGGCAATCGCTCTGCTGTTTGCTATATATCTCGTTAAACCAAGCCCTTTCTGTATTTTGGATGAAGTTGACGCTCCTTTGGATGATTCAAATACCGGGAAATTTTTGGAACTAATTAAGAAATTCAACGACAATACCCAATTCATTATGATTACTCACAATAAAGGAACAATGGTTGCAGCCGATTACCTTTACGGCGTAACCATGCCGGAAAAAGGCGTAACAAAAATCGTTTCGGTTAAGCTAAAAGCTCCCGAGCCAATTTAGCCTTACCTAATCCTTTTTTTCAGAATTTCCTTGACTTTTATCTCAATAATTCATAATATTAGAAAATGTATATTTTCAAATATTTTGAATAATAAATAATTGTTATAATAGAACGATTGGAGTTCACGATGAAATTGTTAGTTACAGCTTTAGTTGCATTAGTTTTTAGTTTAAATTTTGTTTATTCACAAACCCCGGCGGATACTAATCAAAACAAGGAAGAAAATGTTAAACAGGAAGAACAGAATCAGCAGGAGGATAAATTCAAAGAGGAAATACCCGAAAATCTCAAGTATTACAAAGAAAAATATGAAATGGACGTGGATGCTCCCTTTGAATTAGTTTTCAGGGCTGTCAAAAAATCAATTACTGACGATAATTGTATGATATTAAACGAGTCTTATTCTCAAACTGATTCGGGTTTATACAAAGGCAGTGTCAGGTCTGATTTCTGTGTGTTTGCACAGGGTACGGACAGTACATTCAATGTCCTTGAAAGGTATAGCCTTGTGATGCCGACAATTAGAGGCGGGGTATGGGCAAACGGCAGAATACAGTATAGATTTGTTATACGCGAGCTGGCAAGCGGTAAAGTGCATATCCTGCTAAAAGGGGAACTGAGCGGGCTTGAACAATATGTTACTAATGAAGTTCAGTTCTGGCAGTCAAACGGTATATTGGAGACTAAGATGATGGACGATGTAAAGAAAAATATTGATTCTTTGATGGCTCATTAATCTTAATATTATTTAAAAATTTCACAATCCCCTTTTGGGGATTTTAAGTAACATGGGGAATATTGCAAAGACAGTCGTATAAAGCGATGTAGCTAAGCCGTATTTCATAAAGAACGGGAAAAATGATATCTCTGTCGATTTGATATAAAAGAAAAAGTATATAAAATTGTGAACAAGTGAACCAATAAAAACAATTACCAAAAACCTGTAGCTTCCGATTGTAAAATCTGCCTTGTTCTCTTTATAGAACCATCCCGCAACAAATGCCGCCATTGTTTTTGCAAGTGCGTTCGTACCGATTACATCATGAGTAATAAAATCAAATAATAATCCGCATAAAAATCCTGCAAAAATGCCAATAAACTGCCCTTCTGTAACTGCAATCCATACAACAAGAATCAGAATGAAATCAGGTGTCAGGGAACCGACCGCTATAAAATCAAGCAGGACGATGTTAACGACAGATAAAAGCAAGGCTGCAATTGCATAGCTTATGTACCTAACAGCCTTTGATTTTTTTTCCTTCCTGTCAAATATTATCTTCATCATCTATTTTTTATTAATCCCCCTTCGGGCTTTTAGCATATCATCCATTTTTTTTATCAGGGTTACTCTTTCCGGGTCAGGCAGAAATCTAATCACGAAAACTTCCTCCAAATTAGAAAAATTTACAAATGCCTTTACTGCTATTGTGATAAAAATATTTCCGGGTTCTTCCCTGATTTCTACGATTTTGCCAATGGGAACATTAGAAGGATATTTATTGCTGTAATCCGATGTCATCACAATGTCACCAAGCTTAACATCGTAGGATTTTGGAACATTTTTCAATTCGAAAGTCTCTGCCCCTTCCCAGACAATCACACCGTCAATCCTGCTTCTCTGAATCTTTGCAGCAATTTTTATATCACGGTTGGTTATAACTTCCACAAGAGCAAAATGGTCCGTTGTCCCTATTATTTCTCCTACAAGACCAGCGTCGTTCCTGACAGACATACCCGCTTCAACGCTGTCTTCGCTTCCTTTGTCAATTGTCAGGTAATTCCTTAGTTCCATAGTATTTTTCCCGACAACCTGTGCAGGAATAAATTTCATTTCGCCGCTTTGTCTCAGGTTAAGAATATCTTTTAGTCTTTTGTTTTCAATAACGGCATTCCTCATTTTGGTTACTTCTGTAGAAAGCTGAAGGTTCAATTCTCTTAATGCCTTATTTTCACTTTGCAAAGCACCGGGTTTAGGTATCCAGGAAAATACATTCTGCATCCATCCTATTGTTCCGATGACGACAGTTCTGAATCCTCCTATTCTCGATACATCCCCCATCGAAATTAAAGATAAAGATATTACCACTAGGGCAACAATCGAAAAATACTCTTTATACTTAGCAACAAAATTTATAAAGCCTTGCATGGATATGCTTTTTTATCTTTATGATATTTTATTATTCAATTAAATAAAATTTTAACAATTGAAACTCACGTTACTCATTATTTATTATTATTAATA
>DAHXMP010000290.1 GCA_027371665.1 Bacteroidota bacterium
TCGTCGGGTAAAGTGCAGACTGTTGTCGGAAGCGACGGGAAGGCACATACTCAGATAACTGTGGATAAACTTGTATGTAACTGGAAGTCGGGTGATTCATATGCTCTCGATGTCTGGCAGGAAGTGAATGTCAACGGTACAATCAAACATAATCTCAGCGAATATTTTCTCAGTTCATTAACATTTGTACCAAATTCGTAT
Organism: Bacteroidota bacterium; assembly: GCA_027371665.1. Taxonomy (GTDB): domain Bacteria; phylum Bacteroidota; class Ignavibacteria; order Kapaibacteriales; family UBA2268; genus DAHXMP01. The sequence goes on from DAHXMP010000290.1 coordinate 202, forward strand.
CAGAAATTGTATAGTCTGATATATTCTAAATATAATTTCGATGTTTCAAAAACGGCGACGATTATCTCGAATGACCCGCCGACGGCTTCGATTTCGGGACAATTGACAATCCAGGACCCAAGCGACCCTGCATCGAATATAAAACCCCTGACGTTCCGGGACATTGCATTGATGGTTACATATTATGTCGAGGATAACCAGGGAAATAAAACCGTTATTGACCCTTACCATGTTACACAGGAAATACAGAATCAAAATAACCAATCTTTAGGCGGTATGAATTCAGGTAACCAGGGGGCACAACTCGAAGCCGACTTAACCAAACCCTTCGGTGACGGAAATACATTTCTCGCTACTACAACAACCGACGGTGAGGGAAGATTTGTATTCAAGAATTTCGTTCATTATGATTCTTTGGGTGCATGGTACAGTTCAGGCCAGTTTGGAACAGGAAGCGGGGAGTTTTGTAATATTGCGGGATTTTCAGGGATTTTGCATAGAGCTTTAAGGGTTGTCGTAAACGATTATACCAAAAAATATATTTATAATCCATCAAAAAACATTCTGGTCCAGCCTTTGGATTCAGTTGATGTAGGAACGCTGCTTGCTTACAGGAGAACTTATAAGCTGACTGTTGTTCCGAGAAAGAATCCCGAGAACACACAGCAAAGCGAGCCTGCCGGTGTTATTTATGGAAGCAAAGTTAAAATAACGAGATGGGACAATTACGAAGAAGGCGAGAAATTCGTTGAAACGGAAAACGGTGCACCTTTCCCGGGTTTATACAGGCATGATAAAAGCGTCAATTGGGATGATTATAAAATTGAAATAAGCACAAGCGATACTGTTGGGGAGAATGCCTACTATACAAAGACCATATATTTTCCGAGAGGCTATGACGACTGGAAGAAAGATACTCTCTATGCCAATAATTTACAAAGATGGAATTATTATGGCCAACACGGGAATTATTCTGCCGGTTCTGTTTCACAGAATATATGCACTAACTATGCAAGCCAGATGTCGGCAGCAGTTAATTCTGTTTATTACAGAAATGACTATGATTATTTATTTGTTGATGACTACAATCCAGTCAGCGTGAAAATCAATGTGTATCTCGACCCGAAATATCCCATTATTTCGGGGCGTGTACTCGATGCATCGAACGCAATGAGAAGCGTTAATTACGGATATGTTTATTTGTTTTATGGCACGAATAACGATGATTCGGATATGCAGTTATACAAAGGGCCCGGAGGATGCCTCAGGTATGTTTCCGAATCGAATAATCATGGATATTTTGTATATAAGGATTTACCTTATATAAATTTCATGACACAGGAAAAATTCCGCTACAGGCTGAAGTTTTATTGCCCCGGCTATTATTTAAACGGGGCTAAACAACTAAGCTCGACAGGGGATTCTCTCAATCAATATGTCAGTAAGGACCAGATTCCTCCTCCACCCGATGCCTTTACACTCAAAATGGGGCAGCAGATGAACTTCCCGCAAATCCTGATGATGCCGAAAGGAAGTATTTATGGTTTTGTCGAGGATGAAAACGGAAAACCGGTTGAATCATATGTGCGCACGAAGAACGGCAAAATGGTTAAGACTGAAATTGATAATCAATCGAATTCTACGTCACAGGAGTTCATTGTCAGAGTGCCGACAATGGTTGCAGATACTTTGTATGTTTTTCCTGTCGATTTAAAATATTTTAATGACACTATACCAATACCGCCGTTAACAAATTATACGGATTTCAATACCAACTACAACCTGGGAAAAATTGTCGTTAAAGAAAGGAAGCATCGTATAAAAATTTTGGTAAGCAATTCTGAAACACATAAGCCGGTGCAATTTGCAAAGGTTCAACTGCTCGATTCCGTTCGTTATACTAATGCATTCGGTTATGTATTGTATGAATTTAAAAATGCCTCGATGAAAAATTTCTGGCTGAAAATAGACCCTCCTCAATCTTCCGATTATATTCCGATTTCGACTGAAATTCAGAATGATGAATCAAAAGATATTAAAACATATCCCTTTTCTTTTGTGCATGGTTATACCGTCAAAGGAAAAGCAACCGTTAATAATAAACCAATTCCAAATGCACAGGTCTATGTTGTGAACGGATATAACAATACTGTACACAAGACGACAACGAATGCACAGGGTGATTACATACTGAAAGGCATTAATCCGATTTATGGAATGTCGGGAAACCCGTGGGTGAAAATCAGTTGTGTACCGCCGGATTCAAATTCAACAAATGCCGATTCAATTGATTATACTAATCTTATCGGTCAGGAAAAAAGTGTCGTTTTTAACCAGGGTCTGAATTTTCAATATGTCGCCAATTTTGAATTGCAGGAGTTCAATGATGGCAACCTGAGCAGGCTGCATGGGTTTCATATAAAAGTTAATAAGTTGGTAAATAGCCTGCACGGTAATTATACAATAAGCGGATTAATTGATTTGACAAAGTCTGCCACAGCTTTTCAACTATTGGATAATTCACAGTATGCCGGATTTTCCGATATCGTAGTTCATCCGAATCCGCTGTATAAGGACAGCAAGGGCAGGCCTTATTTGGAGGCTGAACCTGGTTCGCCCGATATCCCCCTTCAACTTCCGACCATGAAGGTCAGGCTTAAAGGAGTTAAACCTCCTCCAAATTTTATAAGTCTTGAATATGGCAGTAAGACTTTTGATTATAATGTCCTTCTGTCTGCATCATCACAGGGTTCCAATTATCTCGGAATTGTCAAAGAAGGAATTTTAGCCGGGCATATTGCATCGAAAGCACGTATCGTTGATAATTCCTTCAATTTCCCGGGCAGTTATTTCCGTTTTACAAATGATCAATTTTACCTGAATGAAAAAACCGGTGACAGCACTTATAATAAATTAATAACATCATTTAAAGATGCAATTGATACTTCACAATTTATAAATTTTATCGGCTTTTACAGTAAAGGGATAACTTATTTTCTTTCCGACAACCAGGGCGAAAACCTGAAATTTAAATTTCTTGAGTTCGATGCAGATTCAAAAATTGCGAGCAGCACTCTGACTTCGCAGGGTATTATTTATCTTCTTCCTCATGCATGGTCGAATATCAGGCTGGACCCGCAGAATTCCACGACTACTCTCGTTGAAGTGAATGTCCCACAGGTAAGTATAACACCAGATGGAATAAACTGTGGAACAAAAATACCTAAGCTCGAGATTAAGTTTGAGCAATGGAATGTGATTGCAAAAAACTGCGAAGTCAGCCCCGATGTTGGTGGTATTGCATCATCTGACTGCATGATTCAGACGGGAGCCCTGGATATACCTATTGGAGAGTTCAATCTAAGGCATGATTTCATGTATATTGCAAAGCCCAATGTAACTGATTTGTCGCTCGGAGGGATATGGACAATGCATGTAAACAATCCGCAGTCGACACAGTTCGGGCTTGACCCATATTGCGGAAAAGATTTGAAACCTCATTATAAATTGATTTTCATTGGCAATCCTGCGGCTCATGTTGACGGTTTGCCCGGTTTTGGCGGGCAGCTTAAATTCCAGGCTGTGAGCCTTCTCAGCGATGGAGAGCAGATAATCAGCTTTGCCCCGGATTGCGAGAAGATTGCCCTTTATAATATTGCGAATTTTAAGCCTTTGACAATCTATTCCTACCAGGATGCTTTCAGCATTGACGGGTTGATGGATTTCGACATACCGAGAGTTCCGAACGGATTGACATATAAATTGAAATTTACAAAACCCGGAAGCAGCCTCGTTTTAACTGTGTTACCGACAGACATTAATTTCCAGGGCCCGGGATATGTGAATTTTGCTTCGATAGCTAATAAGAATCAGCAGGTTTTTGCTAATAATGACCTTAAACTATACGGAACAATAGATGAGCCCGGAAAGCTTAACCCGATTCATGTCTTTTTGAATAAGCATAAATCGGGGAATAATATAACGATTAAAATTGAGAGAGACCCTGCAGTAGGAGACCAGTTAATTGATTTGGGCGGAACACAGGGAGGTAAATTTAAGGTTGATTATTCGAATTGGCTCGTAGAGAATAATGATTGGGGGATTTTAAGGCTAAAGCTGATTCCGCAGGGTAATTTCTCCCAGAAAGGATTCGGCTCTCAACCAATATATCTTGCTGTTTACGGCGAAATCAAGACTGACCCTGACATTCAAAACCAGACAATAAAAACCAGCGGTACGAACACCGAATTTGGCGATTTCACGATGACTTTCGATTTACCGAACCAGAGATTTATAGGCACGATGAATATTTCTGACAAAACTATAGGAACGATTACCTTCGGCGGGTCGGCAGAAATATGCATTGACCCGCATGGTTTTTATTTTGCAGCGGCAGGGCAGGTAACAGTAGTGCCGATGGGGCTTTTCAGTGCAGGTATTTTGATTGGAATTTATGATGGTGGCGGAAAGCTGGGTGGAATACCTCAAAAAACAATCGATATGGTAACGAGCTATTCAATAGGTAAGGGATTACCCTGCACTTTCCAAAATGCGACTACTTATGCCGGTTTCTTTGTTACAGGACGGAAAAGCATACCGCAACTAACCTACAATGAATCGGTCAACCTTGTGATAGCGAGTGCAGCGGTGCATATCGAAGCCGGTGCCGAGGCATCGGCATGGGCAAGCTTCGCAAGCCCTATCGGCGGCGGTGCCGGATTGACGCTTTATGCTATTGCCGAACTGGAGCTATCGTCAATAACATGTACATCGCTCAGTGCAAAGGCAGAAGCAATCGTAAAAGGTGAGGGACAATGGAATCAAGGTTCGGGCATTGAATTCGGATTGTGCAGCAGCATTAATATCTATGGACATCTCGAACAAAAGATTCCGACATTGTTTGGATGTGACGGAACAATATTTGAACTGGGCAGCGACAGCAGCCCGTTTATCAGTTTGAAAGCCGACCTTCATGTCGGACAGGGTGGAATAAGTGCTTCCGTCAGCACCGGCAGCTGTAACGAGAATTGCAGCAGTGTGGTGCAATAGTTATTGTTGATTTAGAATTAATAATAATTGAAAGATAAATATGAAAAAAAATTTCTTATTAACACTTTTGCTCATTTTGAGTTATAGTTTTTCCTTTGCCCAGATTGATTATCCCTATGCCGTGCAGGGACCCGAAGGAATCTATGTTTTTTGCGGGAACAAAATTCCCGGGGATTTTGTTTATAAAATTTACAAAACCGAAACTAACGGGAAAGAAAATTGGGAAC
>DAHXMP010000317.1 GCA_027371665.1 Bacteroidota bacterium
TCAAAACAACATATCGTCTACCTTCAAATCCTGAATTCTGTAATGGTTTCACACTTGGTTCCCATGGTGAATATTTTATAAACAGGACAAGTAAAAAAAATATACAATTTCCTTATAATGATTATCTTGGGCATTTTTGCCTGGGTGTTATTTATACAAGAAATGCTCCTGAAAATATCGATGAAACTAAGGTTTATTCGATTGATAAATTAAAATCAATATCTTCGGTAATAAAAGATTTTGAATTTTTTGTATGCGAAAAATGGGAGATTGCCAGCGATAGAAGCGGTTCAGGAAACACGGCAAATATTGGCAGTATAAATAAAATTGATGATATTATTAACAGCAATGGTGTGTTCAAGAATCTCGGAGAATCTGTTTTTGACGATTACTGGATGAACTATAGTAAAATCACTACCATTGATGAATCCGGCAAAGAGAAGAAAATAAAAAAGCTCGATGAATTTTTAAAATATCGGGGAATAAGTCAGGATATGATAAATCCAAAATTCAAAAGGGGAAAGAAATAATGAAAATTTTTGTCCCTCCTATTAAATGCCAGGGCATTAAAACCAAGCTCGTAGATTGGATAAAGGAAAATTTGTCTGATATAAAATTTGAAAGATGGGTTGAACCTTTTATGGGCAGTGGTGTTGTTGGATTTAATATTCGACCCCAAAAAGCGATTTTTGCTGATACTAATCTTCATCTTATAAATTTTTATAATGCAATTAAGAATGGAGAAATAACACCGGCAATTACAAGGAATTTCCTCGAGTCTGAAAGTTTGAAACTCGCAAAATCAGGACAGAAATACTACAATGAAGTTCGCGAAAGATTTAATTCAGATTTTAAATCCCTCGATTTTCTTTTTCTTAATCGCTCTTGTTTTAACGGGATGATTCGTTTCAACAGGTATGGTAAATTCAATGTTCCTTTTGGACATAAACCACAGAGATTTTCGAAAGCATACATTACAAAAATTGTTAACCAGATTGATTACATTTATAAAGCTGCTAAAATTTTGAATTGGTCTTTTGTTGTCCAGGATTTTAGGGATACACTGAGATATTTAAGTAAAACTGATTTTGTTTACTGTGACCCACCTTACATTGGCAGGCATACCGATTACTTTGATACATGGAACGAGGAAGATGAAAAAGATTTATTCAATTTGCTGAATAAATTCGATGGTAAATATATCCTTTCTACATGGCACAGCAATCAATTCAGAAGCAACAAAGAAATCGAAAAATATAATGAACTTAATATTTTGACAAAAAAGCATTTTTATCATGTCGGGGCAAGCGAGAAAAACCGAAATGCAATGACTGAAGCTTTAATTTTGAATTATATGCTTCCAAAAAATAAAATAGATTACAGAGTACAAGCATGCTTACAGCTTCAATTGATGGAGCCGAAGAGGAAGTATTAGATAGTTAATAAATAATTTTGAGAATGAAAATGAAAAATTTTGAACCTATTATCGAAGTTGTAGATGATGGATTAATAATCCCAGAAGTAGGTTCATGGTCAGAAATTAAATTAAAATTATTTGGTTATTATTGTGATATTTTTACAACGAGTATGAGAAATAATTGGGATTACCTTATTTATATTGATTTGTTTTCGGGTACGGGTTATTGCAAAATAAGAGGTTCAAATAAGATAATCATGGGTTCACCTCTTATAGCATTAGCCATTCCAATAAAATTTGACAAATATATTTTTTGTGAAAAGGAATCTAAAAATTTTGATTCTTTAAGTAAAAGACTTAAATCAAATTATCATGATAACAATTATGAGATAATTAATGGTCATTGCAATTCTAAGATAAATGATATATTTTCACTAATACCAAAACCATCAAAAACAAGTACAGTTTTGACATTTTGTTTTGCTGACCCATTTTCATTAAATCTTCATTTTAAAACAATCAGGAAATTATCGGAAAAGTATGTTGATTTTCTAATTCATATTTCGGATATGGATGCGAAATTAAATAGACATAATTACTTAAAAGATAAGAGTAAAAAAATTGAACTTTTCTTAGAGCAACAAAGTTGGAGAGATTCATACAAAAATAATGAGAATTTTCTATTGTTCTTATACGAAGAGTATACAAAAAATATGAAGGCTTTGAATTATCACGAACCACCAAACATGCCACAAATTAGATCAGATCAAAAAAATCTTGGCTTATATCATTTGGCTTTTTATTCTAGAAGCGAACGTGGAATTGAATTATGGAAAAAAATTCAGAAGTATTCTATATCACAACAGTCGTTAGGATTTTAACATGGCTCTGACAAGAATTGAATGGACAGATGTTACCTGGAATCCTACGACGGGATGTAATAAAGTAACATCAGGTTGCAAGTTTTGTTATGCAGAGGTTATGGCAAAAAGGCTACAGGGAATGGGTTTGAAAAAATACGAAAACGGTTTCAAACTCACTTTACATGAAGATGCTCTTCGAGACCCTTACAAATGGAAAAAACCTAGGCTCGTTTTTGTAAATTCAATGAGTGATTTATTCCATGAAGATATTTCTCTCGATTTCATAAAAAAAATTTTCTATGTAATGAATGACAATCCACATCATCTTTTTCAGATATTAACAAAAAGAGCGGATGTACTTGTTAAATACAATAAAGAACTCGAATGGGGACATAACATCTGGATGGGTGTTACGGTTGAAAATCTAAAAGTTGCACATAGAATTGATTTGTTAAGACAAACAAATGCACGTGTCAAATTCTTATCATGCGAGCCTCTTTTATCTGCTTTGCCGAATTTAAACCTGAGAAACATTGATTGGGTAATCGTTGGCGGTGAAAGTGGGAGAAAGCCCAGAAAAATGGAACCTGATTGGGTACTGGATATAAAGGAACAATGCGAAAATTCTAAAGTGAAATTCTTTTTTAAGCAATGGGGCGGCAGGAGCAAAAAGAAGAATGGCAGAAAATTGAATGGCAGAACTTATGATGAGATGCCGCTCCCGAGTGATGCAATAGCTTTATTTTAAAAAATTAATGAATAATTGCAAACTTTGGTTAAAATGATCAATATTAAAACTAATTTAAATTAAATTTTTTCAATAAAATAGCTTTTTACAATGAAAAACTTTAAACTTATTTTTCTGTGTATTTTATTATTTTTTAGTATTCAATACTTATACTCCCAGGACCCGACATGGCTTACGGATATAACTCACGAAGCGGGACTGGATTCGGCTCTCGGCACACGTATCCTTCTTGTTGATGTCAATAATGACAATTATCCCGATTTAATTTGGGGAACGGGAAATATCAATAAGAATCATTATCATCTTTACCTGAATGTGCCGAATCCGGACAAGAACAGTTCTGTAAAGCGTGTATTCGTAGATTTCACGGACAGCTCGAATATAAATGCAAACCGTGACCCGAATAAGAAAGGCAGGATTGTTGACATAGCAGCACTTGCCGATGTGAATAATGACGGTAATATTGACATTGTAACGAGCATTTATTACCATCGCCTGCAAATGTATCTCGACACTCTCGACCCTGGCGACAGATCTGAAGTTCTGCTCGGCGATGGAAAGGGGCATTTCACCCTCGTTCCCAATAACGGGCTTTACCAGTATGGCTTGATTAATTCCACAGGCCTTGCTTTCATTGATTACGATTATGACGGGAAGCTTGATTTATACATCAGTACCTGGTTTTACGACTATGCTAACGATATAAAAGAGTCAGACGTATTTTTCAAAGGCAACGGCGACGGCTCTTTCACACTTATTCCGAATAATGGCATCCAGAATGTTGCTGAACCGATGTATGGTGTAAACGTTACAGATTGGAACAACGACGGCTGGCAAGATATAATAACATCTCCTTATTGCAGAAGCGGCGGCAGTTTATTTATGAATAATAAAGACGGTACATTCACCGACGTTGCCCAAATGACAGGTTATACCTCTCAATTAATGGGTGGAGACAACGGGCAGGCACTTTGCCAGTGGGAAGCCCAGCCTGCAGATTTCGACAATGACGGCGATATGGATTTATTGCAGGTTGAAGTTCATGGCGGCTACGACCCGGGAGAGGGCAGAACTCATATTTCAATAAACGAGGGTCCCGACAGCAACTATAAATATGCCTGGGACCTTAACAGGATTAGCAGGGACGCTCCAAATGATTCACATCTCGGTGACCAGGGAGGACAATGGTTCGACCTCGATAACGATATGTGGCAGGATTTGGGAATATGCCAGATGGGATATCCGCAGGCAAACCTCGAGGGCCAGGAAAGGCTTTATATCTGCCGCCAGGATAAAGACCATCACTTTGACGATATTTCAAAAGCACTCGGTTTATTTAACGTTAAGGAGTGCCATTCGATTGAACCTGCCGACTATGACCTCGACGGCGATGTTGACCTTTTTGTCAGCCGGCAGATTAGGGATACGACTTATGTTGACTCTGTGATAGACGGTAAAACACAAAAAGTACCTGTTTATTCGACTCACATGAAAATCATCCTGTTGAGAAATAATATTGGGAACAAAAACAATTGGGTTTCAGTCAAACTAAATCCTCCTGCAGAAGCTAATCGTAGCAGTATCGGTTCGAGAATCACGGTATGCTCGGATGGCATTAACCAAATAGCTGAATTACAGGCGGGTCTCGGACATTTTTCAGAAGAAATTCCTTTCATTAAAAATTTTGGTCTTGCACAGCATAACAGGATTGATTCCATAATTGTCCGCTGGCCTATGAAAGGATGCCCTCAAACTGTCGTTTACAATCCGCCTATTAATCTTATTCTTGAAATTGACAGCACTGGATTGAAAAACATAATCAAGCCCTGGGAAGGCAAAAAGCCTCTTATTGCTTTCGAAGAGCCTTTTCTGGATTTCGATACATTGAATACAGGGCAAACAAAAGAACTGACTTTTAATGTAAAAAATATCGGCGATACTATTCTTACAGTAACGAAAATGTATGTTGACGATTCCGATTCATCTGTTTATATCGTAACAAATCTTGATAGCTCGTTTACTCTTGCTCCCGATAGTACCAAATCATTCACAGTACGTTTTTCACCAAGATATAGGGCTGATTATATAGGAGTGGTGAAATTCGAGTCAGATGCCCATAATGCACCTGTGCGTTCATTTGATTTAAATGGATATGGATTTCATACCGAGCCGCTCATTTCTTCCAATGTTGAAGAACTCGATTTCCCTTCTACATGGATTGATTCCGTTAGTACGATGGATTTTACATTAAAAAATATCGGAGAAATACCGCTTTCAATCAATGATTTGAAAATTGAAAATGACAGTTCAAATGTTTTTACATGTTTAAATTCAAATAAACAATTCATTCTTCAACCCGGAGAAACCAAGGATATATCGGTATCTTTCACACCAAAGGCTTTAACGAATTATACGGCTGAGTTAGATGTTAAATCGAATGCCTATAACGATTCATCGCTTATTATTAAACTGCGCGGTACTTGTGATGGCCCTGCACCACAGATTTGGCTTTCTACAACAACAGCGTTTTTTCTAAAAACAGAAGTGGGACTATCCAGGAATAAATTTTTTGAGATTAAAAACACAGGTAATAGTAACCTTATTATCAGTAATATTTATATTGCCGATGATACTGATTCATCTTTTACAATGCCTGAACTGACGTTACCGTTATCAATTTTACCCGATAGTTCTTACGATTTGTACATCGTTTTTTCTCCAAAACATGTTCAAACATATAATGAAAAGATGATTATGATTTCTAACTCGATTACTAATAATATTGATACTGTTACATTGAGGGGGACAGGAGGAGAACCTGCCAGTGTTACTGAATATCTTAAAACGGCTAATGATTTTGTCATGTCTGTTACATCGAATCCATTGTATGAAAATGCAGAGCTGAACTTTTCGGTCTTAGAAGACAGAATGGTTAATTTAAAAATTGCATTATATGATATGACCGGAGCTGAAGTTATCGAACTTGTTAATGGGAAATTTACCGGTGGCACCTATAATTCACGGTTCAATACTTATAATATTTGCTCCGGTGCTTATTTTGTCGTTGCTTTTGTTGATGATGGTAAAGCTTTGATACTACCGGTTATCGTTATGAAATAATTGAATTGAATGTAAGAATAATCAGGTATCCTCGGTTTTTCCAAGTATGTTTATTCTGCATACCTGTTGAATACTATGTTTTATTTCATCTTCCTTATGGTATTGTTCTCTTAAAATTTCTATTGCCTCAATTCTTTATTCAGCCGGCATGGATAGCCAGTATTCGAGGTCTTTAGGTTCTTCGCCAAGTATATACTTGTGAAAAGCCATTTTGTCCATTTTAAAAACATCTATCATTTATATTCAGACATTTGATTAATGCTTATAATTCCGAATACATGAAATATTTCAAAATTTTTTGTTCTATTTCATTTCAACTTTAATTTCAACCCGTCTTCTTATATCATTTGAGTTTTCAGGCTTCAGGTCAATGCCTTTACCTTCAATCTTCCAAATAATCTTGTCTTTTTGTTCAATATAACCGTGTTCCTGTTCTAACTTTGATTGAAGAAGCCTTTCAGTATTATATGCTCTGAGAAGTGAAAGAAGTTCGTTTGTCATTTTGTCACCTCTTTTTACTTGGATACCTGTGGATTCATCATCAATCGGTTCATCATTATATTTTGCAAAATCCGAGAGAAGCCGGGGGTCGGAATATCCCGTTATGTGAATGGTAAGAGAATCCAAACCTGATGAGCAAGGGTCATCAAGACTTTGTAATTTGTCGAGGATAAATTTTACAATTTCTTTAATTCCTTCGTCCACCTTCTTTGCATATTCATCGTATTCAGGGCTGGGATACTGAATATAATTAGTAGTGTCAGACACACCTAACAGATTATAATCGAATTTCATTCTTAATGCCTGAAGATTCTGGGTTGTATTCGGATAGTAATAACCTGTTACGAAGTAGGGTACGATATATTCCTCTGGCTGTGAGAAGGTGTACTGTTCCGGTATATTTAATTTCATTATGAGTTTGACAGAACTTGTGTCATTGCATGGCGTATTTACCGTTTGTTCTAAATATAAATCCTTCAGGCAGGTATTTGAATATTTTAATGTATAAATCTTCCCGGGTTCGACGGGAAAATGAAACTTTCCATCGTCTCCTACAGGTTGTTCAGAGATTTTTTGTTTATCAGCACTATTTAATTCAACTGTTCCGTTTAATTTAATATGAGAACCGTTTTTTACAACTTCTCCGGCAATTTCAACCGGCCCGCATAAATCGAATGAGTAAATGTCATAGCCTCCACACCCTCCGCTTCGATTGGACGATATTATTATTTTATTATCCCAAATTGCAGTACCAGCTTCGTCATATTTTGTGTTTATAGGATATTTCATAGGTCTTGGATTCTGCCATACACCGGGCTTCAATTGCTCAGCCCTGATAATGTCGAAAGTCGAATCACCTCCGTAGCCTTTGGATGAAAAAAACAATGAACCGTCATAAGCTATAACAGGAGCTATTTCTGCTTTTGGAGTATTTATTGTGTTCCCGAGATTTACGGGATTCGACCAGCTCCCGTCTGCCTGCCTGTGGCTGAGATATAAATCAACATCTCCAACTCCTCCGGGCCTGTCGGATGAGAATAACAACATGCTTCCGTCAGGCGAAATCGTAGGATGGGATTCATAGTATTCAGTGCTTATTCCGTATTCGAGTACAACCGGTTTGCTCCATCCTTGGCCTGAATCCACGGAAAAGAAAATATCCCTGTTCCCTTTTTTACTCTTTGGATTCAATGCGGCAAAATATAGTTCTTTAATTCCTGTTTTCGGATTTTCAAAAAATGTTGGAGAAGATGTTTTCTGAAAATCATTAATCGGGAGGCTCTTATCAATTACGGGATATGTGAATTTTCCGTCAACTATTTCCGACATGAAAATCTGTTCCCTGTCATCAGATTCTTTCCTAGTCGAAGTGAAATACAAAGTGTTTCCGTAAATAACAGGCAAATGGTCGTCGTAGCCTGTATTCAATGTAGTTCCGAGATTTCCGATTTCAAGTTCCTTGGGGCAAGGATTGGTTGTCTTGCAGGAATACAAGCATGAAATAATCACGATTAAAGAGATATAAAATAAAGTTTTTATCATAGAATCAGTTAATTTATTGAATAAAAGTTAACATACATTAATTTTATTTTCAAATAATTAGCACTATTTTTGCTAAATTTTTCGGAGTAATTCCAAAAAATTGATATAATTTAAGGCTATCAAAAAGTTAGCCAATATTGTTGATTATTTGAGATTCTGAGATGCGTGCAACTGTCGCTGTCATAAATAAAAGCAACCTTATAAATAATTTCAAAACGATAAAACAACTCGCTTCACGTTCACAAGTTATGCCGATTGTCAAGGCTAATGCCTATGGACACGGTTTAACAGAAATTTCAAAAATCCTTGAAACTGCAGGGGCAAATTTCTTTGGTGTGGCTTTTGCCGATGAGGGAATTTCAATCCGGGATGCAGGAGTAAAAGTTCCTGTGGTTGTGCTTGTGCCGACTTTCCCGGATGAAGCTAAGAAATTCGTTGAGTATGATATACAGGCTTCAGTATCCTCCTGCGATTTCATGAAGGCTATATCAGAGGAAGCGGTTAAAGCCGGTAAAACCGCTAAGGTTCATCTTTGCATCGGTACGGGTATGAACAGGGAAGGTATTCAACCCGGCGATGCTGTCAGTTTTATGAGACAATGTGCTTCGTACCGGAATGTTGAATTTGTTGCCGCATGTACTCATTTTGCGACTTCTTCGACTGACCCCGTTTTTGTTCAAAGGCAACTGAAACTTTTTAATGATACCTTGGAAAATCTTAAAAATGCCGGATTTACTT
>DAHXMP010000342.1 GCA_027371665.1 Bacteroidota bacterium
AATTAAATTTAAATAAGGATAAGTTTGCCAGCTATCCTGAGCCAATGAGATATTTGATAGCGTAAATGCCGATAATATTAGTATTATCGCAAAGAACCGAGTATATATTTTCATGAATATATCTTTTCTTATTTTGTAATAAGCAATTTTTTTGTTTCATTGTTAGAACCGGCAGACAGTTTAATAAAATAGATGCCGTTTGCCAGGCTTTTAGTATCCATCATAATTGAATGATAACCGGATTCCATTTCCTTGTCAACGAGAGAAGATAATTTTATTCCGAAAATATTGTAAACATCGAGCCTGACATGAGAAAACTCAGGAATCTTGAAACTAATAGTGGATGTAGAAATTGCAGGATTCGGAAAAATTGATAAATTATAATTTTCAAGTTTAGGAAATTCATTTACTGATGTTATTCCGCCTCCCTTAATATCTAAGGCAAGTTTCCAGCCGGGATTTGTCCCTTCCCCTTGATACGCTCCGTAATATGTTCCATCCTGCGGATTACCATTAAAGTCCTTATTATAATCGATATCTTTAGTTTGGAAAAAAATATAATCAACATTTGCTCTCGGTACACCTGTTTTAGGATAGAAATCCATGTTTGGTATTGATGTGTCTGGATTGTTAAAAAAATAAGAGGCACCTGATATTTTTCCCGTTATGTTATCACCGGGGGTTACTCCGTTAATCGGAGTATTGGCGAAAACGGCATTCCCGGCTACAATTTGCTTGTAGGTCAGAACAGGATTACTAACATTTATGCCTGTCCCGGTATAATAAATTGAATTATTATAAATAAAAAGTTCCTTTGGACTGCGGCTGTTGTGAGTCTGAAAAGTCATTGCCGCATAAGCCGAGTTAACAAATATATTGTCGTGAACAGAAGCATTGCCGGTTCCCTGTAGAAGCGATTCCCGTGGATTATTAAATAAAAAATTACCGTAGCACTCGACCCTGTCGTCTGCACCTGCACCGCTGATGGGCTGTCCGTCGAACAGGAGGTTGGGCCTATCCCCGTCGGGAGACTGCCTGTCGTTCTTAACAAAAACGTTGTGTCGGATAATGGTTGTTGTCGGAGCGGTTGGGATTCCCGGTAAATCAGGCCTATTGATTTGATATTTGATTTGCATGCAGTATCCGACAGGATTCTGAACAAAATTATATTCGATAATTCCTTCGATGAATGGCATAGTTCCATCGGAATTACCGAGATAAATACCAGTGCCTGCACTCATGATTTTATTGTAGCTTATTAACCAGTCCCAGGTTGTTATTTTGGTAGATATGCCGCATGTCTGCTGGTCAGCGTCATGATTAATTATGATGTTATTATAAATCCAAACATGGTGTGCCCAGTTGGCTGATGTTCCCGAAGCCTTAATTGCGTCTATATCCGGGAGCTCCTTACCATCGAAAGTAAAGCCTTCGATTTTTACATAGCTCGAATTTGTAATGTCCATCGTATTGCTTCCGTCGCGAGCCACCAGTACAGCTTCGTGAGGTATTTCGGATTTGATGACAATCCATTTGTCGGCAGTGCCGTTGAGATTGTTGATTCGCAATCCGTTAAGATAATTTCCCGGCACGAGCATTAATGTATCGCCTGCAAGGAGCCCATCCCGTAGAGAAAGATAATTGGTCGGGTCGGCTATGTAGGTGGCTGCGTGGAGAGATAATGAGAAAAAGTAAAAGATAAAAATCGAAAAAATGTATGGTTTAATCATAAATTCATTCCTTTTTTCTCCTTTTTAATATTTCTTTTG
>DAHXMP010000346.1 GCA_027371665.1 Bacteroidota bacterium
ATTTGAAATTCTTATAGGTGCATTTGTAAACAATTCCGATGTCTTAGGGTCAGTTTGATTCTGAGTCAATATCTGGTTGAAATTATTCTGAATAAAATAATCGGCAATCTGATTTCTTAGAAAAGGAACGGAAAGTTCTTCCTGAACACCTTCTCCGCTGAAATCAATTGTAGATGTAAATTGAGGTGCAATATTATCATAATTAAAAAGCCGTGCAATTTCTTCAATGAGGTCTATTTCAAGTTCAATATCTACTCGCCATGACGGCACTTCAACTACTACAAAATCTTCTGTCTTGTCAACTATCCCGAATTGCAGGGCAGCCAAAAATTCAATCATCTCTTTATTTGAAATATTTACACCGATGATATCTCTTGCTCTTTGGTATCTTAGTTTTATTTTAGGCTTTTCATGTTTTAGAGGATATGCGTCAACAATTCCTTTATCCGGTTCTCCCGATGTTAGTTCGGCAATCAATTGAGCCGCCCTGGCAGAGGCATGAGACACATTATCAATATCAACACCACGCTCAAACCTGTAAGATGCCTCGCTCTGAATACCGAGTAATTTAGATGTCCGCCTTATTGAGGAAGGATTGAAGAAAGCTGATTCAATCAGGATATTTTTAGTATCTTTACTTATTTCGCTGTTCTCACCTCCCATGACACCGCCGATAGCAACCGGTTTGTTGCCGTCGCAAATCATCAGCATTTCACTGTCGAGCTGTCTTTCTTTTCCGTCAAGTGTTTTAAACTTCTTACCATTCTTTGCTGTTTTAACAATAATAGTATTTTCTTCCAACTTGTCGAGGTCAAAGGCATGTAAAGGCTGGCCTGTCTCCAGTAGCACAAGATTAGTAACATCTACAACCGAATTGATAGGTCTCAAACCGAGCATAATAAGCTTGTTCTTTAACCAATCGGGTGATTCTTTAATATCTGCGTTTCTAATAACCCTAGCAGTATATCTCAGGCATTTATCCTTATCTTCAATTATCACTTTTACATTTTCTTCTATTCTTCCTCCTCTTTCGACAAGATTAAACCCTGGTATTTTTATTTTTTTCCGGGAATAAGCTCCGATTTCGCGGGCGATTCCAATATGACTCAGGCAATCCGCCCTGTTTGGAGTAATGCTAATTTCAAATATAATATCATCGAGTTCAAGATATTTTGCCAATGGCAAGCCTAAAGGAACACCATCTCCCAATACCCAGATTCCGCTTTTATCATCTCCTAAATCAAGTTCATACTGACTGCAAATCATTCCATCGGAGAAAATGTTTCTTATTTCTCTTTTTTCAATCTTCATTCCGTTTTGTGGTACAACCGCTCCGGCAATTCCTAAAACAACGTTCTGACCTTCGGCAACATTGGGTGCACCGCAGACTACTTCTTTTATTTCATTTCCCAGGCTCACTTTGCAAACTGTAAGTTTATCCGCGTTGGGATGCTTTCCACTATTTATTACTTTTGCAGTAAAAAAATTTTCGTATTTCTTACTATAATCAATTATTGATTCAACTTCGATGCCGAGCATAGTCAGAATATGGTCTAATTGTGCCGGACTATAATCAAAACTGACAAACTCCTGCAACCACTTATAAGAAACGAACATAAACCCTTTAACTTAAAACTTTACTAAAAAATATAAGTAATTTGTAATTATGCAAATTAATGAATTTTTTTAAAACAGCTAAAATTGATTTCCCTTTTCTCATTATTTTATAATAAAGATTTTTAAAATGCGTTATATTTTATTAAAACAATTAAGGAGTTTTAATGAAATCATATCGCAGGGAACTTGAATTTAATACTCAAACAAGGCGTGCTTACATTAATATTACCCCCGATGTCGAAAAAGCAGTACGGGACAGCGGTATAAAAGAAGGTCTTGTGCTGGTCAATGCCATGCATATTACAGCAAGTGTTTTCATCAATGACGATGAATCAGGGCTTCATCATGACTTCGAGGCTTGGCTTGAAAAAATCGCTCCCGAAAAGCCTTATAATCAATACCGCCACAACGGATTTGAAGACAATGCCGATGCCCATTTGAAACGTCAGGTCATGGGAAGAGAAGTTACAGTTGCAGTAACGGATGGGAAACTCGACTTCGGGCCATGGGAGCAAATCTTTTACGGAGAATATGACGGCAAACGTCGTAAAAGAGTCCTGATTAAAATTATCGGTGAGTAAATCATAATTTTTATCCCTTTGCTGATAATTCACCCTTAATTGCGCTACTCTATTTATTCAGGTAAATTAAATAAATAGCTCACTCCGACCGCTCCCGAAGCGGGATGAGGATTGTAAGAACTTGAACCACTCGGATAATTCTGACTGTATTGGCCTGTTAAAAAATATCCAAACTGTACTACCAGGTTTAACCTTCCGAAGTCATCGTAATATAATGGAATTATTCCTCCCACCCTGAATTCAACTAAGGCTGAAAGGTCACTTGTGTTGATATTAGTACTGCTGTTCGAAGATTTTGTTGTTCCGCTTAATGGAATACCGAAATTTAATCCAATCGAAAAACCATATATAAAAAGATTTGGGTTTAGAGTTAAATAGCTAACCTGTATTGTCCATTTGTTGCTTTCATTATTTGCCTGTTTATTATCATAAGCATAAGTCGAATATGCCAAATCAGCCGCTATCCCGAACTGGCTCTTATCTGTCAAAGGTATATATCCTGAAGCTCCGATATCCGGCAGACTGTTAATTGTAAAGCCATTCTTTATACCTGTCGGTACACTTGCGGCATTAACCCCTCCCTTCAATGTAATGAATGGACCAACGCTGTAAGGGAAATTATTCCCTTTCGCCTCTGAATTGTTAATGCTGAAAATTATTAATGCCAAATACAAAACAAAATTTAGCTTTTTCATAAAATACTCCAAGATTTATTAAAAAATTATTTTTCCATCACCACATAAGCCACTGCGTTGCCCTCGGTATGAGAGAGAGAAACATAAATTTTACAGTCTCCGTATTTCTCTTTTAAACTGCCGTTTAATTCGACGACAGGTTTCCCGTTCTTTTCATTTTTAATCCCGATTTCCTTAAACTTAAATCCGTCTGTTATCCCTGTTCCTATTGCCTTACTGAATGCTTCTTTAGCTGCAAACCTTGCGGCATAATGAAGTGCTTTTTTATCATTGAATGTTTCGCAGTATTCGATTTCAGTTTCGGTATATATCCTTTTTATAAACCTGTCGCCATACTGTTCAGCGGAATGTGCTATTCTTTCTATTTCAATTATATCTGTCCCGATTCCAATTATCATAATGACTCTTCAATAAATTTTTTATATTTTCCGAACTCATCGAGCAGGACAGGTAATGCCTCGCCCGAAGGAGCCGCAAGTTTTGCATCAACATACCCGCTTAATACCGTAAAATTCGGATTCACTTCAACGACAAAAGCTCCGTTTCTTTTTGCAGTTACCGGCAGATTAGCCGCAGGATATACTTCGGCTGATGTTCCTACACTGAAGAAGACATCGCAGCTATAAGCCGCTTCCTCTGCGGCTTCGATTGCATCAACCGGGAGCATCTCACCGAACCAAACGACTGAAGGCCTTATTCTCCCCCCGCAAATGGGACATACAGGCAAGTGCCCATCAGGTAGTGCAGTATCACCGGTGAAAGGAGACTTACAATCGAAGCAGTGATTTTCTACGATGTTTCCGTGCAATTCGATTACTTTCCTCGAACCGGCACGGTGATGAAGCCTGTCAACATTTTGGGTGATAAGAGTAAATTTTGGAAACATATCCTGCATTTTTGCTATCGCATAATGTCCCGGGTTCGGTTTAGCATCATTAATAACTTCCACCCTGTGCCGGTACCATGACCAGACCAATTGGGGATTTGCCATGAATCCCTCCACGCTTGCCAGCTCGGCAGGATTAAGTTGTGCCCAAAGCCCGTCGGGGTCCCGGAAAGTTTTAATGCCGCTTTCCGCCGATACTCCTGCTCCGGTCAAAATGGCAACGTGTTCGGCTTCGGCAATTTTTTGTAAAAGAATTTCAGGAATTTCCATATTGCTTTTTTTTAAAATTATATCACTTCCCCGGCAGAAATTACTCCTGTCATTCTAACCACTACCTTTGTATCAGGAGCAAATCCTGACGCGGACCACAAATTGAAATATTTCTTAACAAAATCAGTCAATGAATAAAAATTTTGAAAATGTAACATGAAAAAATATCTCATTGCTGCAATGCTCTCTTTCTCACTGGCTATGCTTACCGTCGATGCGGGTAAAAGCCTGCGTAGAAACCCTATCCCAATTATTTACAGTATCAGGAGGCTGCCTCATTACGGAAGACGCCGCCCACTGAAACGGCATTTCGTACCCGAACTCAGCGTGAAATTATAAAACTTTTCGCTGCTTTTTCTTTTCCGCCTGTATTAAGTACAGAATAATATCCTCCGCAGGGAAGGTGCATTGTATTATATTTTATTCCGTTAACACTGCTGTTAATAGGTATTCTGTCAATTAGGCTTCCGGCGAAATTATAAATTTCAATATTTGCATTGTTCGCATTTTCAGACAGATTATAATTGAATAGTATGTAATCGGACGCCGGATTCGGTTCCGGTTCTGCAAAAAGTTTCGGTACATCCCGGTTTTCCGCTACGGAAGTTACAGAATTGAATACAACTGTATATTCTATACTGTCTGAAGGACTGCCAAGAACGAAAAATGTCATTTTTACCGAAGCACTGCCCTCTATCCCGTATGGAATCAATGCCACATCAAAAAACTTCAGCCCTGTTGTTTCTTCACCGGGGTCTAAAGTTACTGCATCATTGTCGGGCATCTCGAAATTATCAGTCCTCGGAGGATAGCAGACTCCCAGGCAAAAATAGACCATTTGTCCCGGTGTTAGGCTGAGAACTGTCATCCTAACCTTTATTTTGATGCTGTTATTCGATTTATTTCTGACGGTTGCGTATGATGTAATAGCATCGCCTGGTGTCCCGTTTACGTTCGTATCCGGTGTT
>DAHXMP010000353.1 GCA_027371665.1 Bacteroidota bacterium
ATAATTCTGAATTTTCAGGAAGAGTAGATGATATTGGTATCATTGCTGACCCGATTGCACATACATACGAAATAAAAGTCGAAATTATTAACAAAAACCATGTTATAAAACCTGGAATGATTTGTGAAGCTTTTATTGATAAAATTCAAAATAATATAAAACAAGAATTATTTGTTCCTAACAGTGCAGTACTTGTTGATGAACTCGGTAATAACTTTGTGTTTACTGTGAATGATAATTTAGCAACAATGAAATATGTTAAAATTGGCAGGTTGCTAATAAATGGTATAGAAATAAAAAGCGGTCTGAATCTGGGAGAACAAGTTGTCATAACAGGGCAACAGAAACTTGTTGATGGTTCAAAAGTTAATGTTTTAAACTCTTTTTCGGGGGGTATCTTTTGATAAGATGATTAAATGGGAAAAATTATATGAAAAAAAATACAAGATTATTTTGTATTTGAAATTTTGGTTGTTTCGTAAATAGGAAATTAAATTGAATGCAACAAATAATAAAAGAACATTAATTGATTTTTTACTAAGGAATAAACAATTAATAGTAGCTGCCACCACTATTTTGGTTATTATCGGAATAATAGCATTATTTAAAATGCCAAGAGATGAATTTCCCGGGTTTGAAGTCAGACAAGGACTTATAATCGGTGTTTTCCCCGGTGCATCATCTCAACAAGTCGAAGAACAATTAACGAAAAAAGTTGAGAGTTATTTATTTCAGTATGAAGCCGTAGATAAGGAAAAAACTTATTCTATCTCAAAAGAAAATGAAATGGTCATATATGTCGAAGTTCAAAAACAAGAAAAGGACCCTAAACTTTTCTGGGCAAAGTTAAGACTTGGGTTAAACGACTTTAAAAAGCAATTGCCATCAGGGGTACTTTCCTTAACAGCAGACGATGATTTCGGGAACACATCGGCGATATTACTCGCCGTCGAATCACAAACCAAAACCTATAAGGAGCTCGAAAAGTATGCAGAAAAATTTGAAAATGATGTTAGAAAAATACCTGCGACATCAAGGATTAATACTTTTGGAATGCAAAAAGAAGAAATAAATGTTTACATAGATGACGCCAAACTGGCACTATATGGGATAAAGCCGCTCGCTATTATGGCTGTTTTAAAACCCGAAACTATGTTAAATTATTCCGGAGAAATTAACAATGGTCGGTATATCAGTCCTATTCACATCAAATCTGACATTAAAACAGAAAACGATATAGCAAACCAAATAATATATTCCGACCCTACCGGGAAAGTCATCAGAGTAAAAGATGTGGCAAAAGTTGTTAGAGAATATACTGAACCTGACTCATATATACGTTTTAACGGAAAAAAATGCTTAATAGTATCTTTGGAAATGCTCCCCGGGCACAATATCGTTAAATATGGAAGAGACGTACACAATGCAATAGATACGTTCAGGTCTCAAGTGCCGACTGATGTTCGTGTAGGAATAATTTCAGATATGCCCGATTTTGTTTCAACTTCGGTTTATAATTTTTTAAGGGATTTTGGATTAGCAATTTTTTCTGTTTTACTTGTAACAATTCTTTTATTACCCAAAAAAGTTGCTCTTATCGCAGCCACTGCGATTCCAATTACCATATCTATTGCCATTGGCATTATGTGGATGACAGGAATGTCTCTTCAAACAGTATCGCTTGCCGCATTAACCATCGTATTGGGAATAGCAGTTGACGACGCTATTATAATAATTGACAATTATATAGAAAAACTTGATAATAACTATACTCCCTACGAAGCAGCTTCAAAGAGTGTTACCGAATTATTTGTATCTGTGTTTACAGCAACATCTATCATAATCCTTTGTTTTATGCCAATGTCTTTTTTGATGACCGGCTTAGGAGGCGATTTTATCAAATCATTTCCAATTACGATTGCATATGCATTAATAATATCGCTAATTGTCTCAGAAACGCTAATTCCATTGATGAACTATTTATATATTAAGAGGGGCATAAAAGATGATAAAAAAGGAAAAAATGGAATATTTCTTTTACAAATCCAATCCTTTTACGAGAAAATCCTGATATTTGCCTTTAAAAAGAAAAAATTAATAGTTTTAATGGGAGCAATTTCATTTTTAATAGGACTTTTAATTCTAATGCTTACACCGCAACAACTTTTCCCTACATTTCAGCGTAATCAATTTGCAGTCGAAGTTTATCTACCTGAAGGTAGTTCATTGCACGCAACAGATATAATTATGAAAAAAATTGAAAAATTATTGCTTAAGGATAAAAGGGTTAAAGAGGTTGCTTCATTTGTCGGGACAAGTTCTCCAAGGTTTAATACCTTATATTCACCCAATTTTCCAAGTAAAAATTATGGGCAGTTCATTGTGATAACAAAATCTATAGAAGCGACTAAGGAAATTCTGGATGAATACAGTAAAGATTATAGCAATTTTATTCCCAATGCCTATATAAAATGGAAACAGCTTGAAATGATGCCTGCTAAAGCTCCTATCGAAGTTCGTATCTCAGGTGCTGACATTCCCAAAATCAAGGAAGTTGCTATAAAAGTTCAAAATATTTGCAACTCCATAAAAGGTTCCCAGTGGGTAAGAACGGATTGGGGACAACCTTTGCACTCGGTAGCTCTTAAGATAAAGCAGGACGAAGCAAGCAGGCTCGGATATTCAAGGTCAATTATGGCTTATTCTTTAATGACAGGAACGATGGGGCTTCATTTATCGACCATTTGGGAAGGCGATTACTCTTTAAACGTTAATTTGATAGTCGATAAAAAAATTAAAACTAATATTGATGATATTATAAACCAATATGTTACTTCTCCCTTTGTAATGTATTCCGCTCAAGTAAAGTCATTAGCCGATGCAGAACCTGAATGGACTGAAGGCGAAATAGTCAGGCGTAACGGTGTTCGTACAATTACTGTTCTAGATGATTTAAACCGTGGATATTATTCTTCGGTAATTCTTAATAAATTACGGCCTAAAATCGATAAGATAGAGTTGCCAAGTGGAGTCAATATTAATTATGGAGGTGAATATGAATTAGGTAAAGAAGAATTTACTCCAATGTTTTATTCTCTGTTAGTTGGAATAGGCATAATGTTTATTATCCTGCTTGCCGAATTTAAAAGAATAAAAACTGTACTTTTAATGATGACTACATTGCCGTTAAGCTTTTTTGGGGCAGCATTTGGCGTCAGTATTTGCGGTTATCCGTTTGGGGTAACGGCTTTTGTGGGTTTGATAGGGTTAATTGGAATCATTGTACGTAACGGAATTATTTATATTTCCTATGCCGAAGAATTACAAAAAAAACAAGGATACACGCCGGAAGAAGCAGCTATGTCGGCAGCAAAAAGAAGAATGCGTCCCATATTTTTAACATCTTCTGCCGCTGCTGTGGGAGTAATACCTATGATTCTAAGCCGCTCGCCATTATGGGGACCGTTGGGTGCCGTAGTTTGTTTCGGACTGATTTTCGGATTAGTCCTTTCTTTGTTATTGCTACCTATACTTTATTATTTATTTCATAAAAATGAATTAAAAAAAATTGAAGAGGTGAATACAATATGAAAAAAAAATATTTATATTTTTTATTAATAGCTCTGATGAGTATTAATAAGGTTTTCGCATTAAAAGAATTAACTCTCGAAGATTGTAAGAATTTTGCTGTTAAGAACAATACAATTCTTAAGAACAGCAATCTAGAAATTGAAGGATCACAACAGGTCGAAAAATCAGCATTCACGAATTATTTTCCCAGTATTAGTGCTGGAGGATTAATCTGGAATGCCCAGAAAAGTTTATTGGAAATGGAAATGCAAGGAGGCAATCTTCCGGTTTATGATGGAAATCCTGCTAATCTTTCAAAAGCAACTCAGTTTGCCTATTTTCCAAGTTCAACAATAGGCTTAATGCAAAAGGGAATAATAGGCTATATCAACGCAGTTCAACCTATTTTTACAGGTGGCAGGATTTATTATGGAAATAATCTTGCTTCTTTGGGCAAAGATGTCTCAGTATTAAAAGGCAGGCTTACAGAAGATGAGATACTTTCAAAGACAGAAGAGCAATATTGGCAAATAGTAACGCTCGAAGAAAAGATGAAGACTGTCAAAAAATATGAGGAATTTCTTAACCGATTATTATTACAGGTTGAAGATGCTTATAAATCGGGACTGATACTACAGAACGATGTTTTAAAAGTAAAATTAAAAATAAGCGAATTACTACTAAATAAATCCAAATTGGATAATGGGAAAAAACTTGCTCTGATGGCCTTTTGTCAATACATTGGTATTCCATATGACTCAACCTTAACACTTAATGAAGAATTAAAAATAGATGATTTACCCCAAAGCTTATATATAGATAAAAACGAAGCATTGAAAAAAAGAACCGAATATATGTTGCTCGAAAAGTCTGTCAAAGCCGAAAAACTTCAAACTAATTTGAAATTTGGCGAATATCTTCCACAGGTAACTATTGGCATTAATGAAACTTATCTGAAATTCGATGAAAATAATGGAAGAACAATTGGTATGCTCTACGGAACAGTATCCATCCCTATATCCAATTGGTGGGGAGGCTCTTATGAATTACAAGAAAGAAAAATAAAAGAAGAAATAGCTGAGAATAATTTAAAAAACAATTCTGAGCTACTTGTTTTACAAATCGAAAAAGCCTGGCAGGACTTAATTGATGCTTACGACCAATATCTTTTAAGCAAACAGACCTGCGAGCAAGCAAATGACAATTTAGCCCAGGTTGAAGATAGTTATAAACATGGAGTAATAAAAGTTTCCGATTTACTTGAGGCTCAGGCATTAAATCAACAGGCGGAGCAACAATTAATCGAAGCAAAAGCCGGTTATTTTGTTAAACAATCGGTATATTTAAAAGCAACAGGTAGATAATTGTTTTTTGGTATAAATTTACAAAAAATAATTGAAATATAAGATTCAAATGTAACTCTTGCTACATTTTAAGATATTGTAATTCAGGTATAGTATTGGCCTAAGACGAACTGTGGTCAAGTCCAATTTTGTGTGTAAAATCATATAAGCTGCTCTCTCATAAGATAACTACACTAAATCCATATTTCTTGGTTAAATGATTTTTCTAATGTTTCTACAAACTAAATTTTAAGGAATATTTAGTTTATTAAGAAAGAAAATTTTTCTAAAAATTTTAGTTTATTTTATTGCATTATTCATCATTTTTATTTAGTTTTGTTTAGTATTGTTTATTATTGTTAAGTTTATGGATACATATTTAACACCGGAAGAGGTTGCCAGGCGGCTTTCAGTCAGGAAAACCACAGTCTATACATGGCTCAGGAATAAAAAAATCAAGGGGATAAAATTCGGTAAAATCTGGCGTATTCCCGAACATGAGCTCGATTCCAAGCTGGATGCCGGGCATTCCAAACCTCATAAAAAAATTGATTTTTCCAAATGGCATATGGGTGTTATTAAGGGCGGAGATCCAACAGAAAGATATGACCGTGAATTTATATATTCTGACACTGACCGCGGTCCATAATGGAAAAGCTCTTTGTTGATACAAATATATTAGTGTATTTTTATAACAAGAATTCCCCGTTTCATGAACTCGCCCTGATAACTCTTTCGGAATTATCTGACTCTCACGATTTTGTAATCAGTACTCAAACACTGCGTGAATATGCTCGGGTAATGTCAATTGTTGTCAGTTTGGAAGGAGCTTTTTATCATATTGAAGAATTTTATTCGCAATTTGAAATGATTTATGAATCGGAAGGTTCCTTTAATATTTGGATGGACCTGGCAAAAGAAAATAATATTATGGGAAAAGCCCTGTTTGATTGCAATATTGTTGCTACAATGCTCACTAACAAAGTCTGGAAAATTTTAACAAACAACCCGAAAGATTTTGACAAATTTAAAAATTTAATAGAAATAGTTCCTCTGATTAAGGATTAAAATTTACATTTCCGCACAACGAATCCTCTCCATCCCTGTGATAAACATAGGTCTTCTCTTGCGTTTTCAATATTCTTAAATTATTCTTAATAGCTCTTTGATAGAAGTCGTAATCCTCGCCGAATCGCATGTCTGCAAAGCCGCCGATTCTCAATGCAGCCTCTCTTTTGACAAATAATGTTCCCCCTATTATGCAATTGTCAAGATGAATCAGCTTCCCTGGATTTTCAATATCGGGTACATAAGGATTGCCGATGATTTTCACGCCACCGTGCAGAAGGTCAATACCGGGATTATCTGTAAGTATTTTTTTTCTTATTGAAAGATGTTTTGGAAAATATCTATCATCCGAATCGAGAAAAGTAACATATTTCCCGGTACTATGCTTTAATCCTTTGTTTTTGGAATAGCCGGAACCTCTGTTTTGATGATTAAAAATATAACTTATGTTATGATATCTAAAAAGAAATGGCAAAACAACTTCTTTTGTTTTGTCCGTGCTTCCATCGTCAATAATTATAGCTCGCCAGTCTTCTTCGGTTTGTTTTGTCAATGAATCCAATGCTTTCTTGAGAAGCTTTGCACGGTTGAATGACGTTATTATCACTGAAAAGAAAGGCTGAACCATAAGCAATCATTTACAAAATAAAAATCTTTTATATTTATTATCGTTTAATACGCTTATTTTATGTTATAGTTACGAAAGATATGAATGGATATTGTTGAATTCTGGACAATCTGCTCCGCAAATGGTATAGTTCTCGATAAAGAGCAGGTCAGACAGATTGAAAGATATAGGGATGAACTTGTTTATTGGAATGAAAAGGTAAATTTAATTTCCCGAAAGGACATTGATAATGTACTTGAAAATCATGTTCTCCATTCGCTTTCATGCCTGAAATATATTAGTTTGCCGCCGGGAGCAAAATGCCTCGACTTAGGTACGGGAGGCGGTTTGCCTGGTATCCCGATTGCGATTGCTCAACCGGAAATTAACATGTTCCTTGTTGATTCGATAGGGAAAAAGACAAAAATAGCGGGCATGCTGGCTTCCCATACGGGGTTGAGACGTATAAAATCTGTTACCGCACGAGTGGAGGAGCTTGCAAATAAAAAGGAGTATAGAACGTTCTTTGATTTTGTATTTGCGAGAGCCGTTACAGGTTCTGTAAGAATCGTGCAATGGGTTGAAAAGCTCGTGAAACCCGGAGCAAAAATCGTCCTTTTCAAAGGGGGAGATTTGACGGCAGAAATTACCGATTTGAAAAAGATTTATTCGAAAATAAATGTGGTAGAACAGAAAATCTCATTTTTAGGATATGCTCATTTTGAAAAGGAAGAAAAAAAGTTATTAATATGTTCTTTATAATATCATTATGAACACAGTGAAGAATTTCAATGCAGAAAGATGTAATTGATATAAGATATTGATAATTATGAAAAATATTTCAATAAAATATAAGCTCAATGTAATAACTTATCTAATTATAAGTGTATTATTAATATTTTCGTTCTCTGATACTTATTCCCAGAAGACGGAAAGCAGGTTTAAGTTAGCCCGTGTAAAATATTCTGGCGGCGGAGATTGGTATAATGACCAGACAAGCGAACCCAACCTCCTGCATTTCATCGCTCAAAATACAAATCTGCAGGTTGACTCAATTTATCAATCAGTTGACCTTGCCTCGGATAATTTGTTCGAGTATCCAGTTCTGTTTTTAACGGGTCATGGCGATGTGGATTTCTCGCCCGAAGAAGTTCGGAATCTGAAGGCATATCTCGAAAACGGGGGATTTTTATATATTGACGATGATTATGGCTTAGATAAATTTATCAGGAACCAGATGAAGAAAATATTTCCCGACCAGGATTTCGTGGATTTACCGTTAAGTCATGGAATCTATTCCTGCCAGTTTAAATTTCCCGACGGCTGTCCGAAAATCCATAAGCACGACGGATTACCTCCTGAAGGGCTTGGTTTGTTCTATAACGGGAGATTATGCGTTTACTATACTTATCAGTCGAATTTGGGCGACGGATGGGCTGATGCTGATATATATCATGACCCTGAGGCAAAACGACTTGCTTCACTGAAAATGGGTACAAATATTGTCGTTTGGGCTTTAACTCATTAGATTAATAAATTTTTTTTAATGTAGTATGTAAAATTAATAATGCTGGTTATATATTAATAATAAGGTGAAATGGAAGATTACCGCTTTTCATATAAAGAAATAATTCATAGAATCAAAGCTGTAAGGAGCAAAGAGGATAGGTTCCTTTTATTCTCCGGTTTGATGAGAACTGTCGCGGCATTATCAATTATTATCTTATTTATTTCACTGGTCGAATTAATAGCTAACGGCAATATTGCTTTCAGAACTATTCTTATGGTATTGATGCTCGTAATAGCAATTATTGCCGGTTCATTTTTTTTATTCCCATCCCTTACGAGAATTTTAAAATTCAGGAAGCCGTCGCTCGAAAATATTGCCTTAAGAATCGGGGGATTTTATCCCGAAATCAAAGACAGGCTATGCAATGTAATTCAATTAATTTCAAATATTTCCGAGCATGAGGGTACATCTCCGACTCTTGCCGTTGCCGCATTCGGCGATGTGTCCGAAAATGTCCGGCAAAAAGATTTCGATATCATCATAAATAAAGATGAAATTAAACGTTCTGTATATTTCTTTCTAATAGCATTTGTTTTTACTTTCTTATCGCTCGGGATATTCCATACATCTCTCGGTGCAGCATTTTACAGGGTGCTTAATTTCAATAAATCGTTTTTGCCGCCTGCGAATTTCTCCCTGACAATATCTCCGCAAAAAGCTACTTTGCTCAGGGGTTCAAATACCGTTATCTTTATTAAAGCAAAGGGGATACCTCCTGAAAAAGTTATTTTGCATATCAAGGAAGAACAGCAGGAAAATTATGATATTTATACATTGCGTGCCGATTCTGCCGGAACTTATAAATACGAACTTCCATCAATCAGGCAGTCTGTTGTGTTTTATGCCGAATCTCCCTGGTACAGCGAATCTATCACGACTCCCGAAGGCAGAATTAATGTCGTTGACAAGCCTATGATCCGCTCTCTGTCAGGGAAACTTGTATTTCCGACATATACCAGGCTGGCTCCAAAAAACATTGACGAACAGAATGCCGATATTGCCGCTCTGAAAGGCTCTTACGTGAATCTTCAAATTTTATCGAATACAGACTTGGCGGCTTCCTCGATTGTTCTTGAAACCGAACATCAGGGCGATTCCACTGGAATGAATTTCGATACATCTTATGTTTCAATGAAAGTTGACGGGAATAAAGCTTACGGCTCATTCCGCATTTCGAGAAACGGCTCTTATTTTATCAAAATTAAAGACAAAAACGGAGAATTTAACTCCGACCCGATTACATACAGTATCACTGCGATGAATGACGAATTTCCTTCGATTACCCTGATTTCCCCGACAACGGATGTACAGGTTACCGAGCAGGCTATTCTGCCCGTCAGGCTATCGATTTCGGATGATTACGGCTTTTCAGGATTGAAGCTTTTTTACCGGCTCACCGAATCAGGATATACGGTTCCGGATAAGAAGTTTTCATCAATTGATATACCATTACTGACGCATGATTTGTCAATCGAAGTGCCTTATGTCTGGGATTTGAATAAAATCGGAATCGCTCCGGAAGACAGGTATGAGTATTATTTCGAAGTCTATGACAATGACATCGTTTCGGGTCCGAAATCTGCAAGGACACAGACTCTGTCAGTCAAACTGCCTTCGCTGAACGAAGTGCTTAACCAAGCTGATAAATCCCAAAAACAAATCGAAAAAGACCTTCAAAAGATATCTAAGCAGGCTGAAGATGTCAAGAAAGATATGGAAGAACTGAACAGGCAAATGCTTAAGAACGAAGGCAAAAAGGAAATGGATTGGAACCAGAAGAAAAATATACAGGATATCCAGAAGAAACAGGCTGAAATCCGGCAAAAACTTAATGATGTTCAAAAAAGCCTATCACAGGTAACCCAGCAACTTCAGGAAAAAAATGCTCTTTCTCCCGAAACCCTCGCTAAATTCCAGGAACTACAGAATCTTTTGAAGGAAGTGAATTCTGCAGACCTGCAGAAATTACAGGAGCAGATGAAACAGCTCCTCGAGCAGGTAAACAAAGACCAGCTCCAGAAAGCAATGGAACAGGCTCAGTTCAACGAAGAAGCTTTCCGAAAGAGCATAGAAAGGACAATTAAGATTCTGAAAAGGCTTCAGGCTGAGCAGAAAGCCGATGCTCTCACTAAGAGAGCCGAGGAACTTGAAAAAAAGCAGGAAGACTTGCAAAAAAAGCTCGACAATACTAATCCAACCGATGCAGATAAGCGTAAAGACCTTGCAAAACAGCAGAAAGAACTCAAAGACGATTTGAAAAATATCGGCGATGACCTGAAAGACCTCGAAAAGCTTATGAAAGAAGTCGGCAATGACATGCCACTCGATGAGTTGAACGAAGCAGAAAAAGACCTCAGCCAAAAAGAAACTTCTGAAAATATGTCCGACGCTCAGCAGAATATACAGAACGGCCAGTTTAATAATGCTAAGCAATCCCAAAGCTCTGCATCACAGCGGCTTAAAAAGTTTGCCGAGCAGATGAAAAAAGTTAAGAAAGAAATGGATAACCGCGTTACTAAAGAGGCCATCCGAAAAATGCAGAAAGCTATTGCCAATATGCTCGAGCTCTCCAAACGGCAGGAGCAGTTGAAGCAGAATACCAAATCCGCCGACTATAACTCTTTACAACTCCCTAATTATGCCAAACAGCAGTCTGAACTTCGCGAAGGTCTTGCAAACATCGCCAACAGCCTCATGGAGCTTTCACAGAAAACCTTTGCAGTTACTCCCGAAATGGGTGCCGAAATCGGGCAGGCGTTGCAATCAATGCAGTCGGCTATTAACCAAATGACAAATTCACAGTCCCAGGGAGCATCGCAGGAGCAGGGGAAAGCGATGTCGGCAATGAACAGTGCCATTATACAGATGCAGTCCATGCTTTCGCAGATGCAGTCCGGCAACGGAAGCTGTAATAATCCCGGTGGCTCTGGGCAGGGTCAGGGTTCAGGGCAGAACAAATCGGGCAGTTTCTCACAGCGTCTGCAGCAGTTAGCTAACGAACAACAGGGCATCAACCAGGCTCTCCAGCAAATGGGCGAGGGCGGAAAGCTTACAATGGAACAGCAGGCTGAGCTCGGCCGTATAGCTCAACAGCAGGGCAATGCTCAAAAATCTCTCGAAGAACTTGCCAAAGAACAAAAAGAATATGCAGGTAAGGAAGATGACAAAAAGACTCTCGGAAGCCTTAAGAAAATCGCTGACGAGATGAAAGAAGCTGTTACCGACATGCAGAACAAAAATATTGACGAGAACACTCTCAAAAGGCAGGACAGGATACTTTCGCGATTGCTCGATGCAACCAAATCAATCCACGAAAGAGACTTTGAGAACGTTCGTGAATCCGAAACCAGTGACATCAAGGAAAAGCCCGCTTCTGAGCTCGATATGCGAAACATGCAACTGCGTTCCCGTACTATGCAAGACCTTCTTCGTTCCATACGGGAAGGCTACACAAAGGACTACGAAGCTCTAATCCGCCAGTATTTCGATTCGCTGCAGAAAAAGAGCACACAACCGCAGTAGTTAATTACCAATTAAAGTTACTAATTACTATTTTTTCCTTGTCATTCCTCCAAAAGCAGGAATCCCTTGCCCGAAACCCTGTCTTCAAGCAGATTGCCCTCTTTCTTCATAGTGGGATTATGATAATAATTTTCAATTTTCAATTTAGAATTTTCAATAAATTTTCAATGAATAAATTTATAAAACATTGTCCAAACCGCAGATTTGACGGATTAAAGGATTGCACGGATTTTTTACTCCTACCCTGCCCATCCTCGAGAAAAGGAGTAAAAATGCAACGGGCTTAGCGGCTTTGTGTGAAAATTTGTGTAGTTGCAGGTTTCCGGCGATTGATTCTTCGACTCCGCTCAGAATGACGAAGGTATCATCGAATGTCTTCTCCGACTTTCATTTCATTTTCGTAAAGCTGGCAGTCCTGTTCCCGATAACTAAAAAGTAAACTCCAGCCGGTAGATTGGTTATATTTAATGAATAGCCTATTACACCTGCCGGCATTACACTTTCACCAAGGTTATTGAATATCCTAACAGAGTTTGCATCCATTCCACCCTGCAGTCCGCTTACTGTAACGATTTCGAAGGCAGGATTAGGATATATGCTTAATAAATTGTTGTTCGCCGCAAGTGCATCATTCACTCCAGCAACGGATTCAACGGTAACCGACCCTATCATGCCGAAATTTGCATGAGGGTCGCACTGATAATTATATATGCCTGGTATTGTGAAAACAAACATATATACCCAGTTACTACCCTGAGGAGTACTGAAAGATTCCGGGTTATTCGGATAAACAGATTTTGTGCCGTCAATATCGTGTGTTCCCTGAGTACAGGTCCATCTGACGGTATCGCCCTCGCTGATAGTAATATCTTTCGGTGTAAATTTATAATTTGAAACATTAACATCTACAATCTTTGCCGATGAGATGTTAAATGCCGACATGCCGAATAGTACGGCAAGAACAAGAATGGCAGGTATTCTTTTATAATGTAAAAATTTCATTTTAATTATTCCGGTTAATTTACAAAAACTTAAATTGATTATACAGATTCAACGTATAATCGTTTCAAATATTTTAGAAAAACTAAATATATTTTTAGGAATTGCTAATTATTCAAAATTTCACACCATTCTACATTTTGTATTATTAATCAAAGTTTTACCACAATTCAAAAATCATAATTCGTAATTGTCATCATGAGCATAATGGCAGGAGCTTTTAGCAGTTAAAAGGAAAAATTCCGGCTGAGGTCAAATGCTTCATCATAAAGTGAGAAAAGACACTTATTCCCTGATTAAAATTTGGATATTGAAAATCAGAAATTAAAAATTCACAATTCACAATTATTTTTTTTACTATTGAAATTTTTATTAATCTTATTCTGACTAAAAACTCTGTTGAAAGAAAATAATTGTAACATCTTTAAAACAAATTCGTATTTTGGATTGTTATGACAAACGGAGAAAAAAATATGGAAAAAAAATTATACCGTTCGCGGAACGACAGGATCCTCGGTGGAGTTGCCGCGGGATTAGCCGATTATTTTGAAATAGACCCCATCATAATTCGAATCGCTTTCGTGGTTGCGGCTGTGGGCTGGGGAGTTAGCATACTCGCTTACATACTTCTCTGGATAATCGTTCCTGAAACACCTCTCGACTGGCAAAAGAAAGGACCTGAACCGGAGGATTTGAAAGTCGAAAACGATTATATAAACAAGATGTTTAACGAGAGGCTTAAACGCAGGCAGAACAGGAAAGTGCTGGGAGGCATATTATTAATCATTGTCGGGGTTGTCTGGTTCATGAGCAATATTTTTTCGTTCATTAACATCCATTATCTCTGGCCCCTGGTCTTAATCATACTGGGTATAATAATAATGCTTAAAGTACCGGTGTTTCGCAGGCGGCATGAATCAATCTATGAAAATCAAAGTAATAAATAAAGTAAACTAATATGGCACAAGAAACAAACGACAAGGATAGGTTTAAAAATTCAGTCAATGATGAAATCGAAAGGAAAATGAGAGAGCATTTCAGCGGCAAAGTCAGAAGTTCATCCATATTCTGGGGATTGTTCTTTATTTCTCTCGGCATATTTTTCCTGCTTCACCAGTTCGGGATGTGGAATTATAATCTGAGCATTATACAGGATTTCTGGCCTCTACTGCTGGTGCTTTGGGGCCTTTCAATCCTGAAAATTCCAGGTCTTGCAAAAAAGTTCTTATCCGGTTTAGCGGGAATCTTCCTTGCATTGCTGATAATCAGCTTTGTTACATATCACTGGAACTGGAACATACACAAAAACATCTCTGTCATATTCGACGATGAAAACGATAACGGTAAGTTCACTAAATACGAAAAAGTCCTTTCAGAGCCATTCGATTCGGTAAACAAGGCTGTATGCCTCAATCTCGACGCCGGTGCAGGCTCCTTCGATATAAAAGATACTTCAGCAGAACTTATTGATGTTTATTCCTATAAAAATCTCGGCGAACTCGGATTGAATAAAAATATTGATAACGGAGAGCTGAACCTGCATCTCGACATGAGCCTCAGCAAGTTCTGGAAGAAAAACGGCGGCAAAGCCGAAATCAGGCTTAGTACTATCCCTGTCTGGGACATGAACCTCAAAGTCGGAGCATCGAATTTCGAGTGCGATTTGTCTAAATACAAACTCAGGAGTATAAACGTCGAGGGTGGAGCCGCAAGCATAGACCTTAAATTAGGCAGCCTCAGCGACACTACATGGATAAACGTTGATGTCGGAGCTGCAAGCGTTGACATACGCATACCCTCCAACGTTGGATGTCAAATCAAATCAAATACAGGTCTTTCTTCTGTAGACATCAGCGGATTTAACAAGAACGAAGAAGGATATTACACAGAAAACTTTACATCTAGTGGCAAGAAAATATTTCTTACGCTTAAAGGCGGAGTTTCCAGCTTCAATGTCTCGAGGTATTAACGGTTCTGTCATTCCGTACTTGTTACTGAATCCATCTGTATTAACCAAAATTTTCAATTTTCAATATGCATTAGTCTGTAATTCCTGCAAAAGCAGGAATCTCCTGTACCAATGCTGTTTTCCCCTCTATAAGAGGGGACTAAAGGGTGTGTAAAAAAAATCTCACCACAATTATTCACTGTTCTCTGTTCGTTTTTCGTTAAATATATAGTTTATTTTCATAAATATATTTTTCAACTTCAACTGGCACTAAACCATTGATGGCTCTGCCTTCCCGCAATTCATCGCGAATCATAGTCGAGGATATCTCCATAAAGGGAGTTTTAAGCATTACAGGCTTTTTCCCGTCAATCGTAAGTGATTCGATTAGGTCAATTTTAGTATCAATGCCGTACCTCGGAGCTATGCAGAGCTGAACACCATTCAGTATCTTTTCCCAATTCTTCCAATTCTTAAAGCTGACTGCCTGGTCGCTACCAATCAGCATAAATAGTTGAACTCCGGGAAATTTGGCTTTAAAATAATTAACCGTTTCGTAACTGTAGGATACACCTCCCTTATCTATTTCAAAACTTTCAAGCCTGAACTTTGGATTATGAGCGATGGCAAGCTTAACCATTTGGAGCGTGTGTTCGGGAGTTACATTCATTGCAGGCTCATCTCCGGTTTTGAACGGCGAGACAAAAGCAGGGATGAAATAGCAGAGAGCAAGCTCCATCTCATTGACAAAGCCATCTGCAATCATGATATGTGCATTATCAATCGGACTGAATGTTCCCCCGAATAGCCCTATTTTATTTTGTTCTTGCATTATATATGTAAAATCAACCCACAATGACTATTGACTAATTACTAATGACTAATGTTTTTTCGCTGTCTTTTGAATGCTTGTGATTATCTTTAAAATTTCATCTAAATCCTTTAGAATAGATTCGCTCTGTTTTGCTGTTAATGATTTAGAATCAGTCAATAATCTAAGCCAATATTTTGTTTCCCTCGCTTCCTTAAAAGCTATGCTTATTTTGAAATAAAATCGTATTTGGATTGAGCTCCGGCTGCTTCCTGAATATTTGCTCCTATCGATGTTCCGCTTTTTAACAATTATCTTGCTAACACATATTCTTTATTGTTCTCGACAAGATAACGATATAATTTAACAATTCTCAAAGCAAACGCATAAGTTTTTTCACAAATAATATTTTCTTTCATTATCTTCTCACATTAGTCATTAGTCATTAGTAATTAACTAACCGCCGGTTCCAATAAAGTCAGTGTCTTCTTAGTTGCATTCAGCTCAGCTTTGACTCCCAGCGGGAGCATAATACTGTTCTCGACATGCCCGTAAGGCAAACCGATAATTGCCGGCTTACCAAGTGATTTCACTCTCGATTCGATTACCTCCCGTATAGTATAAGACAAATCCGGGAAGAAATGAGTCTTCGTGTCGAGATTCTTCATGTATCCGACGACGATACCCTCACAATCCTGTAATTTCCCCGCAAGCCAAAGCTGGCTCAGCATTTTATCTATTTGATACGGCTCTTCCAGTGTGTCTTCAATCAGGAGTATCGCTTCTTTTGTATTTATTTCATATGGTGTGCCCAGCGAAGCTGCGAGCATACTCAGGTTCCCGCCTACAATAGTGCCTTCTGCCGTTCCGCCGAGTATTGTCTGCACTAAAGGACTCGTAATCTTAATCGGAGTAAATATCTTCTCAGAAAACAACAGTTCTTTCACTAATGGAAATCCCGCAGGCTCAAAGAACGATGATGCAATGGCACTATGAAATGTAACCATCTTACTCATAACCAGAATCGAATTAATAAGAATAGTATTGTCGCTGAACCCGGCTATGATTTTCGGATTTTCACGGATTCTGTTGAAATCGAGCAGGGGAAGTATTCTCATAGAGCCGAAGCCGCCTCTTGCACACATAATTGCATTCACTTTTTTATCTTCAATAAAGCTCATAAATTCCTTCGCCCTCTCCTCATCCGACGCTGAGAAGTATTTGAATTTCCTTTGCCTGTCTTTTACCGTATCCCCGATAATTACTTTGCATCCCATCTTTTGAAAGAAATTTACGGCATTGTGAAGTTCCCAAACCGTAACCGAGCTTGCCGGGGCTGTGAAAGCAATTACAGAGCCTTTCTTCAGAGCATTCGGCTTAATTATGCTGAATTCATCCCTTTTTTTATTTGTCATTCTGAGCGAAGCCGAAGAATCTAAAGTGCGATTTTGCATTTTATTTGATACAGTATCCTGCAACTGTCTGTTAAATGCCTTCAAAATTCCGCCGCCGAGCAGGGCAGAAGCAGTCGTAAGAGTAATAAATTTTCTTCGGTTAATCATCTCTTATTGAATCAATAGAAAATATATTGTCAAACTGAGCGTAGTCGAAGTATGAAAGCCATATATTATTTGGTCTTCGACTTCGCTCATACTGATATTATGTGTAAATAGTAAATAATTAAAAAAAACATAAAATATCAAATTCAATTTACCAAAGTTCGTGCCAATATGCTATCACTCATCGAACTATTCATTTGTAATTAGTAATTAATAGCATTTTTTCTTAATTTTGAAGATTAGGAAAGGTGCGGGAGTGGCTTAACCGGCACGCCTGGAAAGCGTGTGTACCGAAAGGTACCGTGGGTTCGAATCCCACCCTTTCCGCTTCTTTTTCCCTCCTATCAAAGGGAGATTAAGGGGGTTGTAAAATATCACCCTTTTTTTATTTTTGTCATTTCAATTTTTTTCGTAATTTTTCAATGTCACCCTGAGCGTAGTCGAAGGGTCAGATTTTTTACAGAATATTATTTTTGAACTGTAACTTTTTTCCGTTTTAAATCACTTCTTATATTGAATTGTGTACGGTGATAATGATGGGCGATAAGAATGACGAATTTTTCATGCTTTTAGAACCGGTTTTAAATGACCTGGAGAACTTCTTATTGAGCCTGACACGAAACAGGTATTCGGCAAGGGATTTGGTAAATGAAACCGTACTCGAAGCATATAAAAATTTTGAAAATTTAAAACATAAGGAAGCATTTTTAAGTTTCATACTCTCAATAGCGAGACGCATGTACTGGACGGCAAAAAAGAAGGAAAAGAGATTCAATTTCACGGAGCGTCAGCAATTCGACGAACTGTATGCAAGAAACTTAAGCCCTGAAGAATTGACAGACCTTAATTTTTTGTATGATGCTCTTGAAAAAATAAACGTGGTACAAAAAGAAGCCTTCATATTGGGAACAATCATGGGATTGAGTCATAAAGAAATTGCAAAGATTCAAAACACGACAATAGCTAATGTTAAAGTCAGAATTTTCAGAGCAAAACGCGAATTGCGAAAAATATTTCAAAATGAAAAAACTGAACAATCGGAAAATACACCAAAATTTGCAAAAATCGGGGAGCTAATATGAAAGAATTTGAACAAGCAATCGAAACAGCTCAAAGAATCAGGAACGAAAAGCCATTGACAAATACTGATGAACTAAAGGTTTTAATCAATAACAATACAGAAACGAGCAATAACAAATTTGATTCCAAACCCTGGTGGAGAAACAGAATAACGGCGGTTACTTCTTCATTATTTCTTCTTTCTTTAGGCTCAATTTATAATTGTAATATTCATCAAAATTCTTCAGGAAAAGAAAAACAAATTATTTATGAAAAAGAAAATGGTAAAACTGCCATTTCATCAGGACAGACGGCAAACAACAAAAAAACTAATAGAAAAATAGTTGAAGATAATTCTTATATACAAATACATCAAACTAATAACCGGCACCTTACTTTTTCATTGTTTCACCGTACTAATAATTTTAATTTAGTTAAAAATACATCATCAATCCGGAAGCTGCCGTACAATGAAAATGTAATTCATATCCCTATTTTGTTTAAGGATGACAAACCGTTGGGCATCATTGTTGGCGTGAGCGGTATAAAAACCTGGGACATACCAAAGGGAATACTGCCTTCACTATATTATGCACCTTTGAATAACGTTTGTTTTTCGCTTTATTATGATATTTCGGAACATTTAAGATTAGGTGCTGAATTTAGGCAGGAGACTTTTTATAATAAATTCACCGGTATTAAGCCGGATAAATTCGTTTTAGTTTACCAGCAGTCGAATTTAAATTCTTACGGAGCGAAAATAATTTATTATCCGTTAAAGAAAAGATTATTCAATCCTTACGGAGGCTTAATCCTGGCATACAATCCCGCCGGGTTTATTGCAAGGCCTAATGCCGGTATTGACTATCAGCCCGCTACCGACTTAGCTTTTACGCTTGGAGTTGAATACAGCTATTACTGGTTCAATCATCAGAACAACATTTTCTATACATCGAAAATCGGTATATTTTATGGTATAACAAAGAAATTCTAAGATAGATTATTAATTTTTTTATTCATAAATTGAAGGAGGCAGGTGTGAAAGCAGGTTTAAAGAGCAATAAAAGGGACCCGGTAATAGTGCAGAAGTGCATTGAGCTTTAGAGAAAAAACAGAGCCGGCCGCCGATTGCTCAACGCCGGCTCGCAGCATTAAGGCTGTTATCTGCACCATGAAGTTTTAAGCGACATAATGATGCGGATGTAAGAGCAAAATTATTAAATAATTTTGTTTAAATAAAATTTAAGGAGATTTAAGATGAAAACATTGAAATTTAAAATCATTGCCATTGCATTAATATTTTTGGGATCAAGCTTTGTTTTTGCTTCATTTTATGGCGGTAATTGGGTTAGCGATGATGGTTCAACTTTTTGTGATGGTTGCCCCACATCTGTTGTTTGGTCTGGTCCTGATGATGTCTCAATTTCATGTGATGATGAAATAGATGTATGTTGGGAAATTACTGGTCTTGGTTTATGGATAAATGATATTATGGTAGCACCAATTCCAAATCCAACTACCCATGAATTATCAAGGATTTGATTTCTAATGAAACACAGCATATATTTCAAAA
>DAHXMP010000357.1 GCA_027371665.1 Bacteroidota bacterium
TATAGACTTCCTGGAAGCTAAAATCGTTCTTGTTTGAATCAATTAATGCGTACCAGCTATTACAATTTATCCATCCTCCACCGGAGACAATTTCAGTTAAATGGGAACTTAAATTCCCCTTTGTATTAAATGTACAAGTGGTTCTTGTACATCCATCAACCAAAATGCCGTTTTCCCAGACTTCATTTAAATTCAAAGTCCTGTTACCGTTGGCATCATAAATATTTGTCGTTTGATAAATCAACACCCATTCCCCGTTTTGCCAATCTTCATGTTTTATTGTCAGATTTTTTCCTTCGGCGTTATAAGTACTTGTTTCAATCCATAATATTACCCAAACACTGTCCTGCCAATTTTCTCTTAAACGTGATAATGTATGACCGGATGAGTCATAGGTACTCGTGAGTCTTCTGTATAATACCCACTGTCCATTATCATATTTTTCCATCACTGTAATTGTATCGTTCCCTTTTTCATCATTTGTGTAGGAATATCTATATGTTTGCAGCCAATTGTCGTCCTGCCATATTTCATATAATTCAGAAATCTTAAAACCGTTAGCATCATAAACATCAGATATTCTTTGATAATTCAACAAAACGCTGTCACCCATTTGCTGAATCTCAGATGTTACATTCCCATTGGAATTATAAGAATAAATATATTTGTAACAGCTTACCATAACACCACCCTGACATTTTTCATAAAGCTTAGTTAGAAGACTATCTTTTGAATCATAGGTATATGTATATTTTTC
Organism: Bacteroidota bacterium; assembly: GCA_027371665.1. Taxonomy (GTDB): domain Bacteria; phylum Bacteroidota; class Ignavibacteria; order Kapaibacteriales; family UBA2268; genus DAHXMP01. Next base: position 758 of record DAHXMP010000357.1, read on the forward strand.
GGTGCCTGATAATTGGCCCTTATTATATGCTTCATATAGAGAGGTAAGATTTTTACCATTACCGTTATAGGTAAAAATATAATTGGTATAATAAACCCATTCTGAATCCTGCCATTGTTCGACCAAACTTTTCAACTGATTATTGCTTGCATCGTAAGTATATTTTCCCCTGTAATTGTCCTCCCATTGGCCATTGAGCCATTGTTTAGAATCATAAGAAAGCATATTCCCGTTTGCATCATAGGTATAATAAACCATCCTCGCATTTGTCCACTGACCATTTGTTGAGTCTTCCCTGAAAAGAGTAATATACTTTCCATCAGAATTATAAGTAGGAGTCAGTCTATAACTTATACCTGTGGTAGAATGATATTTAACATTTGCTATAAAATCCACGGAATTGACTTTAAGTGATTCATTAACATTAGGATTGTCATTACTAAATATGACAGTAGGTAGACAAATTAAAATGACCAATAACAATAAAAAACAAGATTTCACATTACCCCCAAAAAATTTAGTATAAATTTATTTCATAGAGAATTTTTTAAATCTTCACAAACTTAAACACTTTATCCTTCACTTTTACAAAATAAATTCCTGCGGGAAGGAGGCTGATATCGAGCTTCCCGACGGTATTGCCCTGATACATGATTGTACCGAGTGACGAATAAATCGAAACCCGTGATTCATTTGCTGACAATTCATCCGGCAGTTCGATGTAATTTGTTGCAGGATTTGGATAGAGCCATTTGCCGGTGTTGTTTTCGTTTTGTTCGTTAACTGATACAGCAACACCGTAAAGATTCGATTCCCACAAGCCTCTGCCAAAGGTTGCGGCGCGTAGTTTCTTAGCATTGTATTGTATTTCAAGCTCTTGCACAGGGACATCAGGTAAACCGTTCATGAAAGGATTCCAGTTTTCACTTGTACTGTCCTTGTAAAATACACCTAAATCTGTTCCTATGTACAAAACATCCTTGCTGTTCTTTTGGTAAACGATAGTATTGATTGGAATGGCTGGAAGATTAGCAGAAATGTTATTCCATGTCCCTCCACCGTCTGTGGTTTTGAAGACTTTATTAGTTGCCGAATAGCCTGACATTGCAACCCATGCGATATCCGGATTGTCAGGATGAACGGCAATACTACTGATTGCAGAGCAGTCGAAACATCCGGCAGTGGTAGGCAAGTTCGAAGTAACGTTAAGCCAGGTCGTACCGCCATCGGTGGTTTTGTATAAAACGACATAGGAAGCCGCATAAAGCAAGCTGTCGGGATTTGATTCGGAAATTGCCATTGAACGCAGGATCCCACCGCCTACACCATCGTTTACTGTAAGGCTGTTGGAGTACTTAAACCAGGTATTACCCTGATTGGTTGTTTTATAGACATCCTTTGCACCAAAATAAAGAATATTATGGTTCTTGGGGTGCATCTGGTAAAGAGTTACCCAAGGACATTGCCTGGGGTCACCATAAACCGAGGGAGGAGTAAATGTGCCTATGCCGCCATTTCTGTAAATCCAGCCGTATTGGTAAGCATAATAATAAGTGTTTTCGTCTGTATAGTCAACAATGCACTCTGTGCCGTCTGCAAGCTCTCCGAATTCATCCCATGATAAAAAATTGTGTCTTTGTGTCCCGTTGTCCTGTGCTCCTGTGAGTACAAGATGCTCATCCGAAGCGGATGAACCGAGCCTGTAATACTGGAATGTCTGCAAACTGCGGTTAAGGTTTTCCCAGGATTCGCCGTTATCATAGGATTTATAGATTCCGCCGTCATTGCAATTGTAAAGTTCGGTAGTGCCGGGGCGGTATTCGAGAGCGTGGTGGTCAACGTGTCCCGATTGAAAATTCAATTGAGTCTTTCCCCCGTCATAAGAACCATAAAGATACTGGCCTCCATACAGGACAATATAAGTATCAACCGGGGACAGAGTCAAAACCCAGTCATAAGCACCCTGCGTGCTTATTAAATTCCTGTTAACCATTGCCCATGTCAGCCCGTCATCGGTTGATTTGTAAAGCCCAAAAGTCCCATCTGTATTTGGGTTGTTATACTGAACATAAACCAGGTGCGGATTTGCTGGCGTTACTGCAATTCTTTCTTCATTAATACTATCCGTAGGCAGTACATTAGATTTGATTTGTGTCCATGTTACCCCGTTATCCGTCGAGCGAATGAGATATTTATAACCTGCGGCATAAACGATATTCGGGTTACCGGGATTGAACTCGACATCATATTTCGCACCGCCGTAAGTCTGCTTCCAGGAAACTCCGGCATCGGTAGTAAGCCAGATACCGCGGAGATTGCCGTTTACTCCTTCGACTGCGGCGAGAAGTATATCGGGATTCGAGGGATGTATTATCAATCTTTGTATAGTCATCTGGTCGGAAACGAGATGAGTCAAACCGGTAGTGTCCCATGACTCTCCGCCGTCAGTGCTTTTAAGCAAGCCGTAAGAGTAGGGATTGCTAATAAAGTTAGCAGCATCCCTGTCTCCCGTTGCCATGTACATTATGTCCGGGTTCTTAGGGTTTATTACTATCTCCGAAACACCGAGGCTGGGAATATAGTCTGTAAGCGGCTTCCATGATTCTCCTCCGTCAGTAGTCTTCCATAAGCCCCCGGCAGGCGAACCGACAAAAATTATATTTGAATCGAGAGGATGAAAAGCAATACAGTTCAGACGCCCGGAATAACCGTTATATGGAAATCCGGCAGCCGTCTCTAATGGTGTCCAGTTGCCCTGAAATAAAGTGTCGGAAAGAACATCATTCTTTGATTTATATTTATTCCATTCCTTTAACAATATCCCCGGT
>DAHXMP010000363.1 GCA_027371665.1 Bacteroidota bacterium
ATGAAAATTTTATTAATTTTGTAATGAAATTGCATGAAATGCATAATTTTTTAAATATAAATTATTTAAGACTACGTAATCATATTCAAAAAATCTTTAGGGATAATCTACGGTTTTACTCTTTCCAATAAACGCTTTCTCGTATATTGGATCAGGCCTCCGGCATCAATGATAGCTTGTCTGGACGCAGGCAGAGGGATAATATCGAAACTTTTTCTGTTCGTTTTGTTAAATACCTTGTCCTTTGTTATTTCTATTTCATCTCCGACAGACGCTTCTAAAGCGGGACATGCAACAGTCTGCAAGCCGAGATTTATGCTGTTTTGGAGAAAAATTCTTGCGAAATTTTTTGCAATAATCACAAGCTCGTGCCCTTTGAGTGTGGATGCAGCCTGCTCTCGTGATGAGCCGCAGCCGAAATTTTTTCCACCGGCTAAAATACTGTTTGGGGGAACCTGCTTGTCGTTCAGCATTTTGTTCAAGTCAGGGATGTCCGCAAAAGCATACTGCGGTGTTTCTGCCGGAAGAACAGTAGCCATATACCTGCCCGGATAAATAATATCTGTGGAAATGTCATCTTCGAGTTTATAAATCACTTTTGTCATATCAGTTACTCCCATTATTCGGATTTGTGATTACGCCGGTTATTGCACTTGCGGCAGCTACTGCCGGTGAGCAGAGATAAACTTCCGCATTGGGATTGCCCATCCGGCCTTTGAAATTTCTGTTTGTTGTTGAAAGTGCTTTCTCTCCATCTCCCAGTGCTCCCTGGTGGACTCCAAGGCAGGGCCCGCACCCGGGGTTCATAACGACAGCACCGGCTTCCATCAAATCATATAATAATCCTTCTTTCATTGCCTGTTTATATATTCTTCCCGAAGCCGGAAAAACAAGCATCCTCGTTCCTTTTGCCACTTTTTTCCCTTTGATAATTTCTGCTGCAATCCTCAAGTCATCGAGCCTGCCGTTAGTACAGGAGCCAATTACAATCTGCTCGATTTTAAGCCCTTCAACTTTATCAATCGGTTTAACATTATCAACCGTGTGGGGACATGCTATCTGAGGCGTTAATAATGACGCATCAATTTCGATAATTTTGTCATATTCTGCATCATCATCGGGTTTAATCATATTCAGTTCGTCTTTAACACCCGCAACTTCGCTCAAATACCTTTCAGTTTCCTCATCAGGCGGAACGATACCGGAGGTAGCACCGGCTTCAACGCTCATATTACATATAGTCAGCCTGCCTGATGTACTCATGCTTTTGATTCCTTCGCCATGATATTCGATTACCTTGAAATTCGCTCCTTCGGCGGAAATTTGCCCGATTAAATATAAAATCAAATCTTTGGGTGCAGTATATTTGTTTAATTTCCCGTTGACGACAACTTTGATTGTTGCAGGCACTTCGACATTCAGCACCGTGCCAAGCGTCCAGACAGAAGCCATTTCCGTAGCCCCGATACCGAAGGCAAAAGCACCTAAAGCACCGTGGCTTGTCGTATGGCTGTCTGTACCGACTACGACAGAGCCAGGTCTAACATAGCCGTTTTCGGGAAGGATTTGGTGGCATATACCTATTTCATCCCCGCGGATGTCGTGAAACTTTTTAATTCCCTGCTGTTCCACAAAATCTCTGATTAATTTTTGATTCGTTGCAGTTTTCCTGCTTTCGGCAGGCACCCTGTGGTCGAAGATAATCGCAATATTGTCTGGCTGCCAAACTTTAGCTACAATGCCTGTTCCTTTGTAAATTTCATTAAACTGATTCAACACCAAAGCCGCATTTTCATGGGACATAGCCAAATCCACTTTTGGCTCGAGCACATCGCCGACATTTACCTGAGACTTTCCTGCTGCCCTTGCCAGTATTTTTTGAACAATTGTTTGAGACATAATTTTTATGTACCTGAATTTATTTTATACATTATTTAAAATTTATTCTTAAAAAAACCTTCTCAGTTCTTGTTATTAAATCTATATTTGATAAAGCACAAACATACAAAAATTATTAAATAATATTGATAAACATAATACAAATTTGAAATTAAACAATCAATTAATTTCGGGTTAAGGATTGTGTGAGTTCAAAAATGAGTGGAATAAAAAAGCCCGCATGCAATAATCATGCGGGCTTTTTCCTTTTATTTAAATATATTAGCGTGAAACCTGTACCATTGCATGTTGAACGGTAACGCCTCCACTAATTGTTATTAAATATGTTCCCGGTTGTAATCCCGAAACATCGATATGCAGAGATGTCATGCCGCTATTCAGATGAACCTGTTTCGTCATTACTAATCCGCCGACAATATTCGATAAATTCACTTCGGCATCGCCTGATTTTGAAGCAAACTTCAATTCAATTATATCATTAGCCGGTTGAGGATTTATTTCAATATCATTTAAATTAATATTTGTTGTAGCATCATCAACTCCTGTAGTTCCGCTCGGCAGTAAAGTGATATTTTTATTCTGCTTTGAATTTTCGGCAGCATCGAAGGTTAAACCGGTTTCGTAAGAACCGTAACCGACTTTGCTGTAAACAATCTTTCTTGTACCAACTCCGACATTGTTCAGTTTGTAATAACCGTTATTGTCGGTCATTGTGTTATCATATATATTGCCGTTATCATCTTTAACAATAACATTAACACCGGATAGAGGTTTGGAGCTTTGCACGGAACCTTCTTTCTTAGCCATAGACACCTCACCGTAAACATATCCGTCGAGAACTGCAATTCCGCCATAGAAGCTGAGTATGCTCGGGAGCATAATTACATGCTCTTTGTCAATCATTCCCTGGGAGGGTACATCAATCTTGGTAGCTTTTTCCCATTCAAATGATGCAAAATCACCGTCAATGTAAAATCCCGGGGCAAGTTGCCTGTTAAATGGAATTGCAAACAAGACATATTTTCCGGGTTCGAGATTTTTAATCGTGAATTTGCCGGGTTCGCTGGAATCAGTTACAACAGACCTCGAGCTGAAATCAGGAAGATTCTGGTTGTCATAAGGGAATGCGGTAACTGCTGCGGTAACCGCATTACCTGCCGAATCCCTTACAAAGCCATAAAGACCGTTGTCATAAACGGGTTTCGATGATAATGAAAAGTTAATTCCAGTTAGATTGCCTGTCAATTCAAGCTTAGTGGCATCGGCGATATTTTTTGCATTATTATAAAATTCAGGTATATAATCTCCGCTGAAAGCCACAGCCATTGCATAATATTTAGCATTATCCGGAAGCTGAATGCTGTAGTTCCCGTTCTTATCAGTATAAGCTTCGAATCCATATCCGTTAGGGCAGTATATAGAGTCACCATAGGTTTCATCTACAGGCATAAATTCGACCATAGCATCAAGAGGTGAGCCATCTTTATCTGAAGTTACAGTGCCTTCCACAGAATAAAATTCAGGAGCTTTGAATTTGTCAACAATGAAATTAACATAGTAAGTATTATTACACTCGACATTCAGAATTTTTGCCTGGTTATAATCCTGTGTATTATCATAGTAAACCGGTGCAAAATCTTTTCCCTGGACAACAACATAATAACTGCCATCAACCAGGTTAATCGAATAGTTGCCGTTATTATCAGTAAAGCCTTCAGTAAATGACATACGATTGAGCCAGAGAGAATCAGTTGAATATGCCCAGACATAAGCACCTGCCATAGGATTGCCGTCCATATCTTTTACAGAGCCTTTAATGAAAGCACATGGCTTTTTCAAACTGTCCATAACGGTAATTTTCCATTCCTGTTCTGCATTTATATCTGGATTTTCAACGGTATAAGCCTTTATTTTTGCAGAGAAATTACCCTTTTCTGCCGGAGTCCATTCAAGATAGCCTGTTATACTGTCAATTACCATGCCTTCCGGTCCTTCGACTAACTGATACCTCAGTTCTTTGTTGAGCATAGAAACAGCTTCGGCTTTGTAAGTGTATTGCTGGTTTAAGAAACCGGTGTAATCCGGGTAGCTCATGAAATAAATATAATCAAATTGACTTTCTTTTAAGGTGAAATCAGCAGTAAGAGTTTGTCCGCAATCAATCTTCAGTACTTCGGCTTGTTTCTGGTCGCGGGTATCGGGATACCAAACCATATCATTATAATTCAGCCATACTCCAACATAATAGTCTCCCTTCGGGAGGTTGGCTGAATAGTTGCCGCTATCATCGGTATTAACGAAAGTATTGTAGCCCGGGAAACCGCTCGAATCCCAGGATGCGGGTTCAATCGAAATATAAGCCCCGGCATAAGGTTTCCCATTGTCAAATTTGATATTCCCCTTTATATAACCGCATGGCTCTTGCTCAGGGTTGTATATCATGACTGACATCCTGAGATATGCTTCTTCATCGGGATGATTTAACAGGTAAGCTTTTACAGCAACGCTGTACCATCCTGCTTTAGAACCTACCCATTGAAATTCACCGGTTACGGAGTCAATTGCCATACCATCCTCGGTATATTCTAGTGAATACCGTATTTCATCATTCATATCTGTAAAAGCCTTAACGGTGTAAGATAACTGTTCGCCTTGCTTAGCTTGTATTTCAGCATAAGGCGGGTCGAAATAAATGTGCATTGAATTGACTTTTCCCCCGGAAAAGGCAGGGATTGAAGATAATAATAGCAGGAAGCCAATAATCACAAATCTTAATGTTTTAATTTTTTTCATAAAATTTCCCCCATTTTTTTTTAACAATTTAACAAATATATATTTTATAATAATCCGGACTTATTATCTTTTATTTAAGGCTTAACAATTTTGAAATCAATCAATTCCCATGATGATTGCAGCATGAATTGCTGATAAAAAGGGTCCCATAAACCTTCATAATTTCCTCTGATAAAGCCGACATAAGGTACAAAATACTGTGTTTCTGTTTCTATCGGCAGGGAATAATCAGGATTAATGCTGTCTGTTACCATCGTTTCAAGCTTATATGCAACATAAGATTTACCACTGATAATAAATGCTGAAAGTTCCGATACGATGGTTCTGATGATTCCTGTTCTTTCCGTATATATTGAATCGTTGAACATTTTAAAGTAACTAAATGATGTATCACCAACAGTAAAAGGCAGACGCAATTCTTCTTTAATATCAAAATTGGAAAAAGGATTAATTCTGCTAACGCTTTTGTTGTTCAATAATTCGGTAAGGGGATAATTAAAACCCATATAACTGAAATTTATATTGATAATCCTGCTTCCGTCATTTTGCAGAAATGAGTAATCAATTGTTGATTTAGCAGTGTCAACAAAACGCTTCTCTGAAGATAAATATGTCAATTGATATACCCAATATGAGCCGGCTGTGTACGGGTAATATCCGGAATCAATAACACTCCCGCCGTTGTCAACCGGATAAACAGGGTAAATACTTCCTTCCTGGCATGCCTGCATTATTATTCCGGAAACAACAACAACTGCTAATATGATATATTTAAATTTATTTTTCATTTTCGTTCCGTAACATTAAAAGTTATATCCCAAGAAATATACTAAACCTAATTTTTCCGTAAATTTTGTTTTAAGCTGAAAAGTGTATTGTAACGCAGTTCCTTCGAGCCCTAAACCAAAACTAAGCCTGTTTTCAGGGTTATAATACAAGCCTACAATAGCTTTTCCAACTGCTCCCCATTTAGTATAGCCAGCAGAAACATCGGTGAAGGGTATAAGATTGTCCATCAGCTCCCATTCACGGAAGTTATGCCTCCAGGCGCAGTTAATATAAAATAAATCAGGCTCCTTTACGAAATTTATATTTCCAGCTGAATCGGTAACTGTTCTGAACATTTGCAATGATTCGTTTCCTGTTTCAATTCCGAAATAATTATTCCTGCTTAATTTGTAGAACAAGTTCAGAGCTACATTTTTCATGAAAAGTTTGGAATCATCTGTTATGCTTCTCCAGGGTGCATATACAAGACCGCTGATACCTTTGATTTCAAGAAGAAGTCCAAGATTAGCTTCGGTGATGTTATTTGCTGTTTCAACAGGTTTTAAAGAAAACGAATTAATAAAAGAACTTCCGGGTTTCATTAATTCTGCATCAAGCGGTTTGGAAGGTTTAGAAAAAGATATAATTGAGATATCCTTTGAATTATTGTTCTCAGGTTCTGAAGCATTATCTTTTACGACTAAATCATTAACCTGAGGAACCGATTGCGTTAGAATTTTAATTTCAGAGGGTGAATGAGAAACCATCCTTTTATTTATTTTTGGCGGATACACAAAATTATTTTTCCCGGTTATTGTTGTTGCATCGGAAGATTCCGATTTTATAACCGGTACATTATTACTTGTATAATTTTCTCTTGAAGTTTTATATGTGTTTTTTTGTGTACCGGCATTATTTGCAGTATTATTACCAATATCCAGCACATATATCCCGGTCATCATGAGAGCAGCAGTAATAATTGAACCAACCGAAGCGGGAATAAGGGATGACTTGAATTTTCCGATAAAACCCGACCAAAAGCCTTTTCCGCTGCCTGTTACCGGCTGTATGGGCTGGGTAACCTGAACTGCGGGCGGGAATCCGGCATTAATAAACAAAGAGTTAGCCAGTTCATTAGACGGAGTCAGAACGCGTGAGTCGTTCACCAAAGCTTTATTAAGAAAAATAGCTTCCTGAAATTCGGATTGAAGTTCCGGATTGTCGGCAAGTGATTTAAACAGTACATTCTGCTGAGTACTGTCCGTTTCTCCGTCAATGAACTGGTAAATTAAGTCCGACATTTTATTATCTCCTGGCTGTGTCATTTATTTGTCCTCCGTAGCTTTCTATTTTCTGTATTCAATAAGATAAGGTGTTAAAATTTCTCTGAGCCTTTGTTTAGCCCTGACAATCCAGTTTCTGACGGTAGTTACCGGGACTTCCTGTATCTCGGCGATTTCAGAATATGTCATTCCGTCATAGGCTTGAAGAACGAGTGCTTCTCTGTGTTCTTCCTGGAGCAGGTCTAAAGCCATTGATATAAGGCTGCTTAATTCGGTACCTTCAAGTATATTATCATTTGTCGGAATCTCAAAATCCTCAATCGAGACCAAATTCACATTTTGCTGTGATTTGTATTTCAGGCACAGATTTCGTGCAATCTTAATCATGTATCCCGACAGGTTTGACATTTCTTTATCAATAGATATACTTTGTAATAGTTTTAAAAATGTTTCCTGGAATAAATCATCAGCCTTATTTCTGTCACCGACAACTCTTCTGCAATAAGCGTAAATCTTACCGGAATGTCTTGTATAAATCTCTTTGAAGGCTTTTTCTTTCAATTTTGATTCTTCATTGAGCAGTTTATACAACTCTGAATCGGTGAATTTTGAATAATCTTCGTTCATAAAGAACAATTAATTACTGAATAATTTTAAAACATCAATCGCTTCTAATGTATAATAATCCAAAAAACAGGATTTTGTTTCAGAATTTTTGAAAATATTTAAAAAAATTTTTTTTGAGAACAGTCTAATCCACAGTATATAAAAAGTGAACAAATTATGTTCAAATATGGGTTATATGTAAAGATAACTGAAAGAACACTTATTTTTTTTCATCGGGAGTTTGTTCCGATGAAAAAAATGTTTCACCGGGTTTCGAATCAAATGTAACTGTTATTCCAAGCGATTCTTTGATTTTATCTAGAAGAATTTCCTGTGAAATAGGCTTGGAAATAAATGCTAAGGCTCCATCTCTGAGTGTTTTCTTAAATACTTCAATACTAATGTTCCCGGACATAATCAGGGTTGGAATTTTACTTGTAGGTTCGATGTTTTTCAATATTCTGAGTAAAACATCACCATTAAACATGGGAAGAATAATATCAATAATAATAAGCAGAGGTTTTTTATTCACAGCCTGTGTTATGCCGTCTACCGGGTCGTAGGCTGATATTGGGTTGAATCCCCATCTCTTAAGATGGTTCCCAACAACGCGGTGAATCCATTTGTCATCATCAATAATCAGGATGTCCACAGATTTTACGGGCTGTCCCATCGCACTTACCAATTCTTTGGCAAGGTTTTCCGATTTTATTTCTTTTACAGCTGCCAAAACTTTATCCTTTTATTTATTAATAAGTTGAATTATTCATTATATAAAGAACAAGATAATTCAAAATGGGAATAAAACACAGCAATATATGAAAAATTCTTTAACAAAAAAAAATCTTGGATTTTATCGAATAAAATTGTCTAATAAAAAGCCAT
>DAHXMP010000371.1 GCA_027371665.1 Bacteroidota bacterium
AATTAAAGAATTTTTATGATATAATATTGAAAACTTATTTTGACTAAGAATTTCGAAAAGAATTAACCACAAAGTCATAATCTTCAGACGTGTTCATGTTGAAAAACTCATTTCCTTTGTAACCCTGGAACTCATTTTCGATGTCAATTATTTTTGAATTGGTCATTTCTATCAAAGTGAGAACCTTGCATTTTCTTTTGTGCCGGACATCAGTACTTAATTCTTCGTTATCTTCGGATTTTAAGATTTCTTCGATGGCACTGAGATTTGTTTTATCATAAATACCGCACAATTGCTGAACAAAACCATCTGCTTTGGGAACAATTATTTTTTCATCGCTTTTATATTCGGCAATGAATTTTATCATTTCTTTTGTCATAAATGACATATCACAGGAAATGATAAATGCTTTTTGCGTCTTACAATGAATTAAACCGGAATGGATGCCTCCAAGAGGGCCTTTGCCTTGTTCAATATCCCGATATGTTTCCAAATTCAAATACTTGTATAGCTCAGGCTCATTCGTTATCAATATGGTATTTTCAAATATTTCCGACATTAATAAAGCAATTCTTTCGATGGATGTTATGCCGTTTATTTTCAGGAGGGATTTGTTAACACCCATACGTTTGCTTTTACCGCCGGAAAGTATAACTCCGCTCAGAGCCTTATACATTGCACCATCTCTCCTTTATGAAGCGTATCTTTTTCTTCTTCGAAAATTAGGAGACAATTTGCATTGCTCATACCTGCCATGTTTCCGGATGACTGCCTACCCGATTTACGAACTGAATAAGTTCCTTTTTCTTTTTCATACTTCGCAAAAGCCCAGACTAAATGCCTTCTGCTATCATCTTTGTGCAAATCTTCGGAAAGAACCGCTCTGAATGTGTCATCCTGCTTTATATTGAAATAATCAAAGATATTTCTTTTAATAAACAAATTGAAACCAACGAGGGCGGAAACAGGATTACCAGGCAAACCGAATATCAGTATACTTTTTTCTTTCTTTTCGTAAACACAGAACAGCAGTGGTTTCCCCGGCTTAATATTTACTTTCCAGAAAATAATTTTTGCACCGACTTCTTCTAAGATATTCCTAAGGTAATCATATTTACCGACAGATACTCCACCGGTTGTAATTAATATATCGAGGTTTGTGCCGAGAGCCGATTTAAGCTTTTCATTTATGAATTCAGGTTTATCGTTAACAAAACCGAAATCAACAGGCAGCATATTAATATCTTTTATTGCCGTAAAAAGTGAATAATTATTCGAAGCCCTGATTGAATCGTTTTCAGGCTTCTCGTTTATATCAACAAGTTCATCTCCAGTTGCAAGAATACCCATTTTAAAAGGAGAAAATACTTTTACTTTGCTTGCCCCGCAAGCCGCAGCCAGTGATATGTTCTTAGGACGAAGCATTGTGTATTTGTGAACTGCAATGCTGTTTAATTTCAAATCTTCGCCAGTCCGCCTGACATATTGACCTTTACTGATTTTTGCTCCGTCTTTTAATTTTATCAAATTCTTTTCAACAGCCACATCCTCAAGTGGAATGATAGTATCGGCACCGGCTGGAAGTCTTGCTCCTGTCATTATTTCAACAGTCGAATTATCGTTAATTGAAACTTTTGAATTGGCACCCGCAGGGATTTCACCTATTAAATTCCATTGCATAATCTCAGGATTGAACATTACGGCATATCCGTCCATTGAAGAATTATCGAATGGGGGCATGTTTATATCGGCAATTATGTCCTCAGCCAGAATATGATTTAGCGAGTTTAGAAGACCAACTTCGATAATCTCAGTTTTTAAAAAACTGAAATTATTCCTGATGATATTATATGCTTCGTCGTAGCTAAGCATGGAAATTTCCTATTTAATAATTTCAATTGAATCACCGGTATGAATTTCTCCTCCTGAAAGTACTTTCGCAAATATACCTTCGCGGGGCATTACACAATCGCCTACCATGTCATAAATAGCACATTTAGAATGACATTCCTTCCCGATTTGAGTTATTTCCAATTCCGCTTCAGAACCAAGCCTGAGCCTTGTTCCAATCTTTACTTCAGGTATGTTGATAAATTCAGTCGTTATATTTTCCGCAAAGGCACCGGGACGAAGTTTAGGTAAACCGTTTTTTTTCATTTTATCTATGCTTTCTAAAGCAAGGAAACTTACCTGCCTTTGCCACAAGCCTGCATGAGCATCACCGGCGAGCCCGTAATTTTCAATAAGAGTTGCAGATGGAACATTGGATTTTGGAATTCCCTTCTTCCTGCTAATTGAAATAGCTTTTATTCTGCCATTTTTATTATTTGTCTTTTTCATTTTAAGTAACTATTGATTTATTTTTTTATAATCTCCGCTCTTGCCGCCCGATTTCGAGAGCAGTTCGATATTTGTAATCACTATTGATTTATCAACCGCCTTACACATATCATAAATAGTTAATGATGCAACAGAAACTGCGGTCAATGCTTCCATCTCGACGCCTGTCTGTGCCTTAGTTTTTACTTCAGAAAAAATGCTAATAATATTTTTCTTTTTATTAAAATCGAATTTAATGTCAATGTTAGAAATAAAAATATTATGACATAACGGGATAAGTTCACTTGTTTTTTTTGCAGCCATTATTCCCGCTATTTTTGCTGCAGCAAAAACATCCCCCTTTGCGATTCCTTTTTCTTTAATTAATTTTATTATGCGATTCGATACAATGACATCGGCTTTGGCAGATGCTGTTCTTAAGGTATCTTTTTTGGCTGAAACATCAACCATTTTCACCTTGCCTTGACTGTCAATGTGTGATAGCTTTTTCATTTCAGCCCCCTATCTTAAGCATATTCAGATTTTTCAGTTGAACCAGGTTATCAATATCGGGACGTTCAGGTTGTTTGTTTTTAATTGCTGAAACTATGATTTGACTAATATCCGAATCGAGATAATTCTTATCCCTCAAATAAATTTTTAAATCAATTTTTTTATCTTCAGGTGTGAAAAGGCAGAATTTCAGAGAACCATCGGCAGTAAGCCTAAGCCTTGAACAGTTTTCGCAAAAATGTTCCGAAATAGGTGTTATGAAACTAATTATTCCAGGATTTCCCTCAATCTTATAATCTTTTGCAACCTCGCTGCTGTCCTGATTTGCCTTGACGAGAATAAATTTACGTTCAATTATTTTCTTCACCTCAGTATATGGCATGAATCCTTTATTCCAGATGCCATTGCAATTGAATGGCATAAATTCAATGAAGCGGACATTAAGATTTCGTTCAATAGCAAACCCGACAAAATCCAATATCTCATTATCGTTGATTCCCTTGATAATCACAGTATTGATTTTAGGATTGATTTCGTGTTCCTGTACCTTATTTATTGATGACAAAACCCGGGTTAATTCACTGCTTCCAGTCATCTTAATAAAACAATCATTATTTAGAGAATCGAGACTGATATTTATTTTTCGGATACCGCTATTAATAATGTTTTCTAACTTTTCTTCGAGAAGGATTCCGTTGGTTGTTATGCAAAATGTAATATCACTATATTTGTTTTTTAAAGATTCAAAAAAATCATCCGCACCTTTTCTCACCAAAGGCTCCCCTCCGGTGAATCGAATCTTATTTATGCCGATTTCTGAAAAAATATTTATGAGCCTGAGTAATTCATCGTAACCCAGGATTTGACTTGCCTTTTCTAACCTATTTGTAATACTATTCGGATTACAATAAATGCAGTTCAGATTGCACTTATCCGTTAGCGATATTCTAAGATAATTATGAACACGGTTATAACTATCAACTAACATTATAAAACCCTGAAACTATAACAAATAAATTATTTTTCTTCAAAGTATCACTACTCGAGTTTGAAGTCAGGAACAAGTATTGAACGTTTCGTGTATTTATGCTCGAGTGTATTTTTAAATACTTCTTTTATTTTTGACATCGGGAAAATCTCGACAAACTGGCTTATATTCAGCTTTCCTGAAGATACCAGCTCCAATACTTCGGGATAAAGCTCCGGCTTACATCCCCAAGTTCCTATTAACTGGGCATCGAAAGCCATCAAATTACTCAGCCTGACTTCCAGTTTTTCAAGCGTAAAGCCAACGACAGACATCGTAGAAGCAAAGCTTAGCAATGCAAATCCAAGTTCCTGCCCCGCTTTTGTACCGGACATCTCAAAAATCTTCCATAGATAAGGCGAAACACCAAGCTCTTTTGATATTTCTTTTACTTTACCCTTTATATCTTTTATACCCATGTCCTTTACATTCAGAATAGCGTCAACACCGTTCTGTCTTGCCGTTTCGAGCTTCTGAGAGTCTATATCAATAGCGAGAACCTTTGCTCCTTTAATTTTAGCAATGAGTGCCGCATAAATACCAACACCTCCGATACCGATAACAATCGCAAAATCGCCTTCCGCAATACCTGATTTCGTTATCACCTGGTATGGAGTCGAGACCGCATCGGCTATAACAGAAAGCTGGCTCAGAGAATATTTTTCCAGAACAGCATTATCAACGGGGCACAAAAATCTGAAAGGCACTTTTACATGCGAAGCAAATCCTCCGTCGAAATCATTGCCGGGCATTAATTGATTCTGGCAAATATTGCTCCTGTCTTTCTCGCATAGTTCACATTCACCGCAAGGCAGAACTGCCGGAATAATTACTTTTTTATTCATCCACTCCGGTGGCCCCTCGACGACAATTCCGCTGATTTCATGTCCCAGGGCAAGTGGCAACGCATGCCTTGTTGGAACACCGAAATACCAGAAGCTCAAATCGGTATGGCAAACACCACAGCCTGAGACTTTGACAAGCACCTCCGATTCTTTAAGTTCAGGTTTTTTCTTTTCGGTTAACTTAAACTCGGATTTTAATTCCGTCATCTGCCATGAGTAAATACTATTCCCCATAATTTTCCTCTCTTAAAAAATATAATTTCCAATCTATTACAAATTGATATTTTCAAAAAGAACGGCTGTTCCCTGTCCGCCGCCAATACAGGCTGAAGCAATACCATATTTTACTTTTCTTTCGTTCATTTCTCTCGACATTGTAAGAGACAATCTCGTTCCCGTTGCGGCAAGCGGATGCCCGATTGCAATTGCACCTCCATTTACGTTAACAATGTCCCTATTTAATCCCAAAGCTTTTTCACAACCGATGTATTGGGCAGCGAATGCTTCGTTTATCTCAATCAAACCGATATCTTCGAGCTTCAAACCTGTTAGCTCAAGAATAAGGTTGATAGCCGGAACAGGTCCCAGTCCCATGTAATTCGGGTCAATGCCCGTCGAGGTTGAAGCCACAATTTTAGTTAGCGGCTTGATCCCTTTTGCTTTTATAAAACTTTCCTTTGATACTAACACTGCACAGGCACCGTCAACTATGCCGCTCGAATTGCCCGCAGTCTGCACTCCATCTTTACCGAAAACAGGTGGTAATTTTGCCAAAGCTTCCATCGTAGTCGGACGGACATTTTCATCGCCGGCAAAATTTGCAACTCCTCTCGGTAGATTAAATTTTCTAGGCTTTAATCCTTCTCTTTCAAAAACAGTTGAATTAACGGGTGCAATTTCATCTTTAAAAAATCCTTTTTCTGTCGCAGCCAATGCCTTATCCGAGGATTGCTTCCCGAAAACGTCAACTTCTTCGCGTGTGATGTTATACTTCTTCGCAACATTTTCTGCCGTAACACCCATGGGAGCACCCACCGCAGTATCGTTAAGCGATTCCCATAGCATATCAACAAAATTGAGCCTGCCGAGAGCATAACCCATCCTGTTCCCAAAACTCGAAGTAGGATTCAGAGACATATTCTCAGTGCCGACACACAGCACATTTTCAGCCTTACCGAGTGAAATCTGCTCGGAAGCTGTAATCATAGTTTCGAACCCTGAAGCACAGATTCTCTGCACCATTAGATTAGGGACATTCATATTTATTCCGGTATAAAGTGCGATATGGCGGGGTAGGAAATAGCTGTCTGCCGAGCTTTGTCCTATATTTGCGGCAATCAACTGGTCAACTTCACCGGCATCAACACCGACTTTCGCAAGGGCAGCCCTGCCTGCATAGATTCCCAAATCCGTAGGCGAAACCTGGCTGAGCGTTCCGCAAAGCTTTCCGAACGGTGTCCTCATTCCACCGGCAAGCCAGATGTCATCATAAATAATTCCTATTCCTTTGTCCCTGTTGTGATAAGCTTTCATTTTTTTCTCCGTTTTGTATAATAATTAATTTGTTTCCATAGCATATAGAGCGGCTCCGTAGGCATTAATGTATTGCGGATTGTCAGGCACGGTAACATCCATGTTTAAACTCTCAGACAAAACATTTTTCATAAAGGGATGAAATTCAGCAACGCCGCCGATTAAGTACAAAGGTAATGCCCGGTCTATCGGTATTTTCTTGATTCTGTTCGCTACCGAAATGTAGATGCCTTTTGCGATGTCTTCTATTGGAACGTCGTCGAAAATCCATTGCATAACTTCGGTTTTTGCGAACACGGTGCAGAAACTGTTCAGTTCCCTGTTTAAAGTTGATTTGCCTGCAAGACCGCTCATCTTAGTTATGTCTATTTCAGCCCTCTCGGCGATTTCTGTAATGAAGGCGCCCGTACCCGCGGCACATCTCGTGTTCATGTAAAAATCCATTACCTTACCCTTTGCCGAGCTTTTAATAACTTTAACGTCTTCGCCGCCAATATCAATAATCGTTTTATCTGTCGGATACAAACCTGTCATCCCTTCTGAGGCACAGTACAACTCTGTTTTAATTACATTTGCTTCTTTATAATGCTGTCTTCCATAGCCCGTAGAACATACTTTATCAATAGGAAAATCATTCCTGATTATCTCCATTAATTGCTGTTCTTCGTCTTTGTTCCTCGTCATAGTCTTGACAATGCCCTGAAAAAGCCGGTTTTTTGCCTCGTCAATGACTACGTATTTCGTGAAAGAAGAACCTGCATCTATACCTAAATAATGTTTCGCCATTTTCAGCAAATATAAAAAATAATTTATTTCTCTTTCGATTTCTTAATTGCATCCAGAATTTTTTGTGGAGTAATCGGCAAATCATAAATTCTCGTCCCTATAGCATCGGCAATAGCATTGGCTAATGCACCGAGAACGGGTAGAGTTGCTCCCTCGCCGACTTCCTTAGCTCCGAATGGCCCTTCCGGTTCGTAGCTATCAACGATTGACGAATCAATGTTCGGAACGTCGGCAGATGTTGCGATTATATAATTGTGCAAATCGGGATTGACCATCACTCCGTCTTTTGTGAAAACTTCATCCTCGAATAAAACTTCGCTCATACCCATAACGACTGCACCTTCGACCTGCCCTTCGACAGCCATCGGATTAATAGCTGTTCCGCAATCGTGGGCATCCCAGAAATTGAGAACTTTAACTTTCCCGGTTTCCATATCAACTTCAACCTCGCATACGGTAGCAGAAAAGGAATATGCAGGGGATGTGCCGACGGCTGCACCTTTGTATTTACCGCCGAGCCCTTCGGGAGGCGAGTAATGCCCGGCACCTGTCAGAGGGCCTTTAGTCGAAAAATAAGTAAATGCAGCCTCGTCCCAATTGATAAATTTATCCGGATTTTTAATTATATATATTTTGTTTTCTTTCGCTTCCAATTCATTCTCATTTACATTCAATGATTGAGCCGCAACCGATAATAATTTCTTTTTAACTTCTTCACCTGCCATTTTGGATGCATTGCCACCCATAAGTGTTACACGGCTCGAGTAAGCACCGAAGCCAATCGGGGTAATATCGCTGTCGGCAGATACCACGCTTATCCTGTCAAATGTTATACCCATAGCTTCGGCAGCTGATTGTGCGAGAACCGTATCAGAGCCTTGCCCTATATCGGCATCGCCGACAAACAGAACAGCTTTGGAACCGTCCTCCTCGACTTTTATTATTGCGTTTGAATGTGGAAATTTCGAACGGTATATAGGATATCCTGCTCCTGAAACAAAGCCGCCGCAGCCGATTCCGATACCGCGTCCTTCAGGCAGTTTGCCTTTTTTCTCAGCCCAACCAGATTTTTCTTTAACTTTTTCGAGGCAGGCTTTAAACTCGCATGAGTGAATATCCAGGTCGTTGCATGTATGATATTCCGGTGTCATCGCATTTTTCAGGCGAATATCAATATGGTCCATTCCAAGCTCATCGGCTATCATCGAAAGAAGAGATTCGAAAGCAAAGCGGGGATGGGGTGTTCCATGGCCTCTCATCGCACCACAGGGAGGAAGATTAGTATTAACGCGGAATCCTTCATACCTGTAATTCGGAAATTTGTAGAGCGTCGCTAGCATGGAACCCGCATAATATGTCGTTACGATTCCGAAACTCGAGTATGCACCCCCCTCGATAATTGCCTTCTGGTGTACGGCAGTAATAGTGCCGTCCTTTTTAACACCGATTTTCAAAGTAATATATTGCTTATGCCTTCCCCTGCCGTATAGGTACATTTCCTTCCTGCTGTAACGCATTTTTACAGGCCTGCCTGTCTTTTTTGCAAGAAGAATTGATAATATTTCAAGGTGATTTGTGGCGGCTTTAGCTCCGAAACCGCCTCCGCAGTTGGTCATAATAACCCTGATGTTTCCAAGCGGAACATCCAAAATTCTCGAGAGCTGGTGATGGACATAATGAACAACCTGGGTCGAGGTGTAAAGAGTAACCCTGCCGTGCCTGTCCCATTCGGCGATTGCAGCATGAGGCTCCATCGGATTCTGGAATATCCTGTTCCCTGAAAATACTGCTTCCTTAACAAAATCCGCTTCGGCAAATCCCTTTTCGATGTCTCCGAAATGATGGTTAACTTTTGTGTTTATATTATGTTCATATTTATCGTCGAATAGCCTGGGTGCACCGTCCTTCATAGCTTCAAACGGGTCGAAGACTGCAGGCAGTTCTTCGTAATCAACTTTGATTAGCGAAAGAGCCTTATAGCATGTTTCTTCATCAATGGCTGCCACAGCGGCAACGACATCTCCTACATAACGTACTTTGTCTTTTGCCAAAACATTTTCGTCGTATCTAGCCGGCGATGTTCCCCATGTAATATCCGTAACATCTTTCCCGGTAAGAACTGCCTTTACCCCGGGAAATGCCTCTGCATCGGTTGTATCAATTGATTTGATTTTTGCATGTGCTACGGGGCTGAAAAGCAATTTCCCGTAAAGCATGTTCGGAAGTTTTATATCGTCGGTATAAATTGCTCTGCCGGTTGCTTTATCAGGTGCATCAATTTTAGGAAGTCGTTTCCCGACGACAGATAAATTCATTGCGGATTTCTGAGGTTGGTACTCAATCGGCTCAGGTTCTTTCCCTTCCAGGTATCCGACGGCAGTTTCGACGGCTTCGAATATTTTTGTATATCCCGTACAACGGCAAAGATTACCACTCAACCCGTTTTTAATTTCGTCATAAGTGGGATTAGGATTTTCATCGAGCAGTGCTTTTGTCCTCAGTATCATGCCGGGTGTACAATAACCGCACTGAATTGCTCCCATTTCGACAAAAGCTCTCTGAATCGGATGCAATTCACCATTTTGTGATAAGCCTTCGATTGTCAGAATCTTACTCCCGTCTGCTTCCAAAGCAAGAACGAGGCAGGAATTAACAGCTTTCCCGTTCATTATAACCGTACAGGCACCGCAATCCCCAAGCTCGCAGCCTTTCTTTGTGCCTGTCAATCCCAAATCTTCACGTAACAGGTCGAGAAGTGTTGTTCCGGGATTTACTGCTGCTTCGTAATCGGTTCCGTTTACATTTATATTTATTAATTGCTTCATTTACTTCCCCTATTATACCAATCCTGTTCTTTTAACGACATTATGAATGGCTCTTCTTGTTAATACTTTCGTTAATTCACGCCTGTAATCAGCACTTCCGCGTATATCGTCTATCGGGAGAGAATCTTCCGATGCCGCTATTGCAGCCGATTCAATAATATCGTTATTGCCGTAAATATCTTTTGCACTCTTACCTAAGATTACTTCTGATGCTTTATTGCTGAAAACAGGTGTGGGCCCACATGCACCGATAACAATACCCGCATCTGAACAAATACCGTTTTCAAACGATAAAACAACTGCCGAAGAGGCAACCGATATTGACGCAGCTTCCCTCAAACCAAATTTCTCGAAGCAGGCACCCGTGATGCAATTTCTTTTCGGAACAATTATTTTTGTCAGGATTTCACCTTTCCTGACATCCGTTTGGTGGTGATGAATCAGGAATTTCTTAAGATTAATAATTCTTGTTTCATTTTCCGAGACAAGCTCGACACTTGCATCGTAAGCCATCAATATAGGTGCCGTATCGGCGCATGATGCACCGGTACACAAATTACCGCCTATCGTACCTGAATTGCGTATCTGGTGAGAGCCGATTTTGGACGCTGCTTCTGCAAGAGCGGAGAGCTTTTCCTGAATTAAATTCGAATGAATAATTTCAGAATGAGTAAGAGCGGAACCAATGAAAATATTATTATCATCCTCTGTGATTTGCTTCAGCTCTGCGATTCCGGAAAGTGAAACAATGTCCCGAAACTGCCTCAATCCCGTTTTGATTTCGACGAGCAGGTCTGTGCCGCCTGCGATAGGTGCGGCGTTACCGCTTTTAAGAAGTATTGCGGATGCTTCCTTTATCGTTTTTGGCTTATGATATTTGAAATCAGGTAAATACATTTTTATAATTATAATAATTTAACATCAATTCTTTGCAAGTTCTCTTCCGAGCCTGAAAGCCTTAATATTTGTATCGAAACTTTTGGACGGAACATAATATTTGATACTCTCTTCAATAGCCTCAGGACTTATTAACTTAGTCTTATCAGCCAGGAAACCTAGCATAAGGATGTTCGCATAGATTTTCCGGCTGAAATTTTTAAATGCAATATCCGTTGCAGAAACAGAAAAGTTATTTTGAAAGACAACATCTGGATTAACAAGGTCTTTATCGAAGAACAGGCTACCATCGTTTTTAAGAGAATTTTTATACTTATTGAATGCAGGCTGAGAGAAAGCGATTAGAATATCGTTAACATGAGGCTCCAGCTCGTATATATATGAGTCTTGGACAATTACATCGCATTTGCATGAACCGCCGCGGGCAGAACTGCCATATGATTGAGTCTGCAAAACATTCTTACCGTCGAGTATGGCTGCCCAGCCTAAAATCACTCCCGAAAGAATTATTCCCTGTCCGCCGAATCCCGATAATCTTATATTCATTGCTCAGCCTCAGCAAATTGTGAATTTATCATTCTCAGGTTGTCCGTAAATTCCTGCCTCGTCCTATCTGCCAATTTTCCTATTATATATTTACCGTCATTGCCTTCATTATCAGAATCGCTGACATTTTTCAAATTGATTGAATTATCTCTGAAATCCTTTAGCTGGTCAATGCCTTCACGTTTACCGACATTCTTTCCGTAGCTCGTCGGGCATTGAGAGCAAATTTCGACAAATGAGAATCCCTTTTTCATAATCGCATCTTTCATCGCTTTTTTCAGTTGAAAAATGTGATAAGTCGTCCATCTTGCCGAATAAGATGCACCAGCGGCAGCGACCAGCTCTGCGATTTTAAAAGGCGGTTCTGCGTTGCCGTAAGGTGTCGTTGTCGTCTTTACCGAGTATGGAGTTGTAGGGCTAACTTGTCCTCCTGTCATTCCGTAAATATAATTATTAACCAGAAAAACCGTAATACCCACGTTTCTTCTTGCAGCATGAATCAGGTGATTTCCGCCTATTCCCGCCAAATCCCCGTCTCCTGCAATAACGATAACATGTTTTTCCGGTTTCATCACCTTGACACCTGTAGCAAATGCTATTGCCCTGCCATGAGTCGTGTGCAGAGTATCCGCATGAAAATAAGGTGAAGGAATCCATGACGAACAGCCGATTCCCGTTACCATAATAATATCGTCGGGATTGATTTTAAGTTCATCAATCGCATGACAAAAAATATTCAACACGGTTCCGCCTCCGCAGCCGGCACAAAAAGCGGTCGGAAGAATTTCCCTCCTGAGATATTTTAATAATTTATTCTGCATTGACTTCTTTTCTTAATTAACTTAAACAACCGAATCCTCGATTTTACTTACAATCTCGTCAATCCTGTGAGCTATGCCGCCAATCTTTGAAACAGGCACTACATCGCTATTTACAAAACGTTCGATTTCCCTGGACATCTGTCCCAAATTCATTTCCGGAACATATATTCTTTTAACTTTTTTGCCGAGCTGCCTTACAACATCTCTCGGAAAGGGCCAGAGAGTAATCAATCTCAGGAAGCCAAGCTTGAGCCCTTTTTCTCTCAATTTAAGAACTGCTCCCATAGAGGGCCTTGAAGATGCACCATAAGATATTACAAGTTCCTCCATATCATCCGTAAAATGCTCTTCATATTTTACAATTTCATTCCGGCTCGAATCAATCTTGTCGTAAATTCTTCTGATGAGTTTGTCGTGAGCTTCCTGTGTTTCGACATCCCTCATACCGTTGCTTTTATGCGTCGAGCCTGACACATGAATTTTGTGCCCCATTCCAAATTCGATTA
>DAHXMP010000375.1 GCA_027371665.1 Bacteroidota bacterium
AAAAGCAGAGGATACAATAATTGGTTATTCATTTGGTTTGCAAGACCTCGATTTTTATGACAAAGACAATGGAGTAGTTGTCGGTCAGTTCGGTGCAATTTTCTGGACACATGACGGTGGAAAAAGCTGGCAATTTGACTCTAGCACTGCAATATGGAATTTTTTACCAGCTACAATGAAAGTAAGTTATTTACAAAAAAATAGAGCTGTTATATGTGATTTTTTTGGAAGGATTTTTATTTCCTCAGAAGATACAACAGACGTTACAGACAATGAACCGAAGGGAGCAGATGAATACTTACTTTATCCAAATCCTGCATCGAATTTCATCAGGATAAAATTACCTATAACAAATTACGGGGCTCAAAAAATCTTCAATTCCTTTGGGCAGGAAATAGAAAGTATAAAGCAAAAGAGAATAAACGAAAATGAAATTGAATTCGATGTGTCCAAGCTTCCTGCCGGTGCTTATTTTGCTGTCATCAACGACAAAGGAAAAATACATTCAAAGCCATTTGTTGTGCTGAGGTGATGAGGATTGATATTACAAACGTTTACGGAACAATTTTGAAAACATATGAGCTAACGACTGAAAAGGGTAATGTAACCTGTGATATTAACAAACAAACGTTTGAAAAAGGATTTTATCTTTATCGGATATATTGCAATAATAAGCGAATCGGCAACGGAAAATTTATCGTTGAATAATTAATATCAGGGAGGATAATTTTATCCTCCCTATTTTGTTTAAATTCATAGGATTGTTATGAAAACAAAAAATATAATTATTTTGTTTTTAATATTCATGTCAATATCATTTGAACTTAAATCACAAGATACTAAATGGACACAGGTTTTTAAATTAGATACCTTTTATTTTGTTGGTATTGATAATCCTGATACTTTCTATTGTATGGCTGTGGCTGGTAATGATCCTTTTAAAAGAATTTTAAAATCAACTGATGGAGGAAATTCATGGAATTATATCCTTATAGACTCTTTAAATTATGAACATGATTATTTATATAAAGCCCCTTATGATATAGCCTATCCCACAAGAGACTTTTGTGTGGTATCCTGCGATTCAAATTCATTATTGCGTACAAGAGATGGAGGCAAGACATGGCAGGAGATACGGACTTATGATTTACCTTATTATTACAGGGGCTTTTTTCAAATTAGTATGGTGGACTCAATAAATGGATTAGCAATTGCACATTCAGGTTTAGCATTAACACATACTGGTTTTGATTCTTTAAAAATTATCAAACTTCCAAATAATTATTATATTGATTGTGCTTCTTTAGCGGCACCCAATTCGATTTGTGTTGTCTCTGAAATTTTAAAAACTTCTCCAAGGAAAAATAAATTTTTACGTTCAGACGATAACGGTAATACATGGAATGAATATGATTTACCCGATTTCACGTATCCGAATCGCCTTCAGTTTGTTGACTCTCTTACAGGTTATTTAGCCGGCGGCAAGGATAGCAGTCTCGGCGATACCGAATATGACCTTGTTTACAAAACAACCGATGGAGGTAAAACCTGGTTTAATGTTCTCGATACTTTTCTTTCTCGTAATCCTTTTGGATTGCAGAAGCTTGATTTTTTTGATAAAGATAACGGGATTATTGTCGGTCAATTCGGAACAATAATTTGGACACATGATGGCGGTAAAACATGGATATTTGATACCAGCAGTAAAGAAATGACTGTAGAATATGCACCTACACTAAATGTATGCTACATCAGAAAAGACAGAGCAATAATTTGTGATTTTTTGGGCAGGATATTTATTTCTTCAGATGACACGACCGACGTTGCAGACAAAGAACCGAAGGGAGCAGATGATTACTTACTTTATCCAAATCCCGCTTCAAATATCGTTAGAATAAAAACACCATTATCCGATAATATAACACAAAAAATTTTCGATTCGTATGGGCAGGAAATTGAGGGCATAAAGCAAAAAAGAATAAATGAAAATTTAATTGATTGTGATGTGTCCACACTTCCCGCGGGTGTGTATTTTGTCGTCTTTCAAAACAAAGAAAAGGTATGCTCAAAGCCCTTTGTGGTTCTGAGGTGAAATAATATTATTTGTAGGCATCAATTATTTGTATATAACTATACCGGTTGAAAAAGGGAATTTTGGTATATACAAAATTGTCAATTTTGCGGGTGATTCTGTTTGACTTTTCATTATTCTTGAAGATGTAAGGAGCCAGAAGAGAAAAGAATCTGAATTGAGGATAATAAAGTTTAACCGTTTTAAATCTATTCTTAATCATCTTAAACTCTAAATATGTAAAAGGATATTCTTGATTATCCCCATATTTTGGAACACCGAATCTTCCAACAACTGTTTTTCTGAAGAACATCAAAATCTTATTTCTTGCATTATTTTCATAAAATACAGCTCTTCCATTGTTATCAACAATTTTATAAAGATTTTCAACAAACTGAACGAAAGGTTCGATATGATGAAGAATAAATTTTCCAATTATTAAATCGAATTTGTCACTGATTTTATTTATTTCCAGGGCATCAAGCCTAAAGGCATTCACTTTTACTTTATGCAATTCTGCATTTTTCAACGTGTTATTTACTGCGGTTTCTGACATATCAATTGAAGTAACTATGGCTCCGCGGCGTGCAAAATACATTGATGTTTCTCCATTGCCACAGCCAATATCGAGCAGCTTTTTATTATTTACATCTCCAATTATTTTTAAAAAATATTCATTATCTTTTTCAAAAGGAGATTCATCAACGTCATAAGGTTCAAAACTTTCTAAAGAGTCATTCCAGTATTCAATATCAACGTTCATAAGTATTTCTGAGTTCTTTAACTTAATTAAAATATAAATTGGTTCTAAAATGAAAAATTAAATTAATAAATTATCGGAACTTTTAAAATACTGATATGAAACAAAATAGGGACTTATATTATTTTGTGAATTATATAATAAATCAAACATAATATCTGTAATTAATTTGTTTTTGGATTATTTTGTCTTTTTATTTGATTTATATTTTTTTTATCATTATTTTATAAAATGTAAAGGGTATGGATTTGGTTATCAACTATTAATTAAAATGAAAATTAATTTTTTCTTTGTTTAATAAGGGGATTAGTATGAGTTCAACTGCATCATCGAAATATAAAATACTTCACATTATTGGTAGAATTCTATTGATAATTTGGGGAGGTTTTTGGCTTTTTTTCGCTGTAGCATCGAGCATCGGAGAACATTCAATCGGTGATATTGTTGTTGTATCAATTCTAATACTAATACCTTGCATTATAGCCTGGATTTGGGAACAGGTTGGCGGAATCCTACTGATAGCAATCGGTATAATTATTATGTTCGGATATTTTATTTTTATGACATCATTCCCGATTCCTGCCAGGCTGTTAAATGACCTTCTTCTTTCGTTTTGTCCATTGACTGCAGGAATTCTCTTTACTATTCGTGGTGTGAAACTCAAAAAGAAGGAAGAACCAGGAAGACTTTTAGAAAATGTATAGAAAAAATTTTTAATAATGATTTATCATTTTTTAACTATCCAGATATCCTGGCTCCCGGCTATCTGAAGTTCAGGTTCAAAAATATGTCCTATAATTTGCCTGTTCACAAATAAGTGTTCTCTCATATATTTTTCGTTCTGAAAAGTTGTTAGAATTCGCGACCCTTCTTTTGCATTGCGAACGATAAGTTGACCTAAATAATAATGCTTGAGTTCGTTCCGGCTTAGTTTCAATTCAGCATAGTAATCACCATGGACGGTAACAAGGCAAATACCATCCGTTCTTAGAACGCGAAATATTTCATCAATCCAAATCTTCTGCATCTTTTCAGACAAATGTGTAAGTACTGATGCCGTAAATACAATATCAAAGTTGTTATCATGAAATAGCAGGGGGGGTTGTATATCATTAACATAAAATTCAATTTTTTTTAAATTTGTTCTGCACCAGTTTATCATTTCATAATTAATATCGGTACCGTAAATTTCAGAACCGGGCATTAACTCAGGCAGATGCCTGATAATACGGCCAACTCCACATCCGATTTCGAGAATTCCCGGTTTTTCAATGGTAGAATATTTGTTAAATAACATTGTAAGGCTATTAGCTGATTGTATACCGCTTTCATAATAGAGCCTGTAATTTGCCCTCCCGAATACTTCGTGAAGTAATTTAAGAGGAGGTACGCAGAAACCCGGATTATCTTTAAGAAAATTTTTATTATCTGCTTTTGATTTCAAGATATGCCAGTGGCATCTCAGCCATTCTGCAAATATAATCAGTCTTAAAGCTCTCAGAACCTTTATTCCGGCTTGCTTAAATTTCATATACAAATTTTGTGGCATTAATTGAAATACTCGATGTAAAAAAATAATGTTTAATAGTACAATTAAAGCATCCTGTTATTTAATGTCTCAATAATATTTTAATTACTCATTTTATAATGATGAGTTTCAATACTTCGATTCTATCTACTGCCTGAATCCTACAGAAATAGACCCCTTGCGAAAGATTATTTGTATTTATCTCCAAGCTGTGTACACCATCCATCTGCATACCTTCCGATAATACCGTTACCACATTTCCGATGCTGTTAATGATGCTTATTTTTGTTTGGACAGGATATTCGATATTATACTCCAAGGGGGCAAATTCCGAAAATGGATTAGGATATACAAAAGCATTAAGGTAATTCGAATGCCTTTGGTCATTAACATTAGCTGCATCTGTTACGTTAATGTAATCACTTTTTGATATTGAACTGCTGTCGTTTCCATCAGAAACTATTAATGATACTGTATAATATTCAAGCTTATTATAAACATGAACAGGATTAATATCAAAACTTGAATTACCGTCTCCAAAGTCCCAATGCCACGATATAGGATTTCCATATGACACATCCAATTCATTAAGGCTATCATTAACTATAAAGTTATAATAAAATGTTTCAAACCATGAATTTCCTCCATGTTGATAAACCATCCTTGAATTTGCTGAAGAGAAAGCAATAAATAAACAATCATTTGAGAAAGCTATTGATATGCAATAACTATCATTCTCAATTGAACCAACCTCATTGCAATTATAATAATCCCATAATCTCGTCATCCCTGCCTTGCCATTGTCCATAAAACCATCAGAAAAATAATTGGTATTATCTGAAATAACAATTTTGGAATTATCAGGTGTTAGAAACGTAAATAATGAACCATTATAATAATTAATAATTTGAGGATTTAACATTGGATCAGGAAGTTTTATAATATTAAATATTGAATCATTTGATAAATCTATCTTTTCAGCATAAGAACTATCATTACTACTTTTAAAAGCAATTGTAACAATCTCTTTGTCATCTTCTAAAGCATCATTGCTACCAAGGTGTTGCCATTCCTTTAATAATTTACCTGATTTTGCATCCCATTTCATATAAATACTATCTTTTTCATTTGTAATTATATATTTACCATCTTTTGAAAACTTCAGTTATGTAAAAGGTGCGACTTGCAGTTTTTCTTGAATATAGCCGTATTTTATACCCACCCTCCTTCATTCTGAGCTGATAATAACTTAGGAAGGCAAATTAACAACAAGATATAGATGAGTCTTTTCATAATCAACCTCAAAAAAATTTTGTTTTTAAATTTTGCACGATTAATAATTATAATGACACATTAATCAGAAAAAGGTCTCAAAATTTTTCATTTATTTTTGTTTTTTCTTCCCAACAGGCATTAAATATATAGGTTCCTCTTCCGGTGGCAAGTTCAAAATTTTATAAAGTTTCTCATCAGTGAAAGCACCTGCTGTACATGTACCGAGACCAAGAGAGACACATTGCAGGCAGATATTCTGTGCAGAATGTCCTGTATTTAACCAGACGTAATTATCCCTGCCCCTATCACCGTACTTAACAGTGGTAATTGAAAAATTCGCAGTGATGACTATCATTGCAGGAGCCTGCAGGAACATTTCCTGCTGCATTGATGCATAATAAATATCCTTTCGTTTATCGCCATCGAGTACTTTCTTTAATCTATGATTTTCGGAGTCATATTTATAAACACCGGAATTTAATTCATTAATGTTACCTGCTACGATATAGAATTCAAGCGGATACAAAGCTCCGGCAGAAGGTGCAGTCCTTAAGCCTTCCCTGGGAGATGCCTGTCCATCGGTAACTTTCTGTGTAATTCCATAAGCCGCCCAAAGCAACTGCGAAATTTCTTTCAATGTTATAGGTTCATTTGAGTATTCTCTTACACTACGCCTTTTTGTTAATGCTTCCTCTAATGATGTACTACTCTTTGTCTGCGGCTGAGGCAGATTGATAATTTCAACTATTGTTTCCTGTTCTTGCAATTTTTTCCCGGAGCAGTTTAAAAAAAGAGTACAAATATAAGCGAAATTACAAAAATTGAAATTAATTTGTTCATTGCACCTCCGATTTGTAAAATATAGCAGCTTAAATATATAAAAAAAAAGAGCAGTCCCGTGAAAGAACTGCTCCTTTTTGTACATATTAAGTAAAATTAATTCATTCTGCCTCTACTTAATTAAAACCATCATTTTACTAAATGTAACTTTTCCTGTTGACATTCTGCAATAGTAAACACCAGCACTCAGTCCGGGGTTCCGCAAAATATAATAATGTTCACCGGCTCCCATGTTATCGTTCACGAGAATTTTGATCTCGTTTCCGACTGCATCGTATAGTTTAATTGATACGTGCCCTTCTTTTGGCAAATAGTAACTGATTTTTGTGGCATCGCTGAAAGGATTCGGAGTATTATCCATTTTGAGTGATTTTATAATGTTATCATCAACATCTGTTGGTTTGTAACCGGGTGTTCCGTCCTGGTTAATTCTCTGTGCATAAATACCACCCGCGTCAAGCCTTTGGTCACACCAAACGGCATTGCAAGAACTGTTAGCATCTGTAATTGCCTGCAATTCCATTTTGGGTGAGCCTTCAGTCATGGTAATAATACTTTCATTCCAAATTTGCTCGCCATTATAATTAATATACATACACTTAAGTTTGTATGGGTATGGGCATTGAGGCGACAGAGATTCGTCATCGAGTAAAAGAACATATACACCGTCATTTGAAGGGGCAATTGTGTATTCCGGAGCATCCTTGTCAGTGTACATAGCAAATACGGTTTTTCCCGCATTACCAAACACCGGTTTCCCGGTCAAATTATATCTCTGGCATCTAATCGAAGCTCCCTCGATAGGACTTGCTTTGTTATCATTGCTCCAGAAAATCATAGGTTCATTTGATTGAGGATTATAAGCTAAAAGGGGGTGAAGCATTTCATTGCCTTCTAAAGTTGAAGCCGGAGTGCCGTTTTCCTTGAATAGTACATTGCCATGTGCATCAATATGCTGAATGTAAGTAGTGTAAATGTTGTTTTTATACCTGTCATCATACCATGCTAAATATGCTCCATTATTGCCATCACTAATCATTACAGGCCTGATGAAATAAACAATACCACCGCAATTCTGAATTTCTATCCCAAATTTTATTGGATTTCCTACAGGGAACATGATATCGCCTGAGGCATTGATTTTTTGAACGGTTAAGATCATATCATCTTCTTTGACAAGGGTATCGCTGTCATAGCCCATGAATGCCACGATAGCAGAGCCGTTGTCCGATGCCACAATTCTTGAATAGCAGTTTTTGGGATTGGAGGAAGTGATAGTAAGGTTCCCGTTGAGAAAAACTTTTTCACCACCAGATGTTAATTTTTGAACCATTACACCGCTCGATTCGCTGTCATAGATGATTTCCCACGCAAACATAAATCCACCGTAGCTGGTTCGACAGAAGCACAGGTTCTTACAGGTTATTCCTTCAGAAACTCGACGCCCGGG
>DAHXMP010000392.1 GCA_027371665.1 Bacteroidota bacterium
TCTTATATTAAAACTACCGGCAGCGGAACGAATGAAATCGGGCTTAAAAAATGCGCGAGCGTTTTCGATTCCCTTGGAAAATTTTCTCCTTCTTATGATGAAACCGCAACTGATACAATATCTGCTGATAACGTTATTATATGCATAGGACAGCAGTCAGGGGTTGAAATTCAGAATGACAATGCTGTCAATACTTGTATGACAAATGGACTAATCAAGACAAATATGGTTACATATGAAACAGGTGTCAAAGGTGTTTATGCAGGCGGCGACATTGTTTCAGGCCCTAAATCGGTTATCGAAGCAGTTGGGACAGGAAGAAAGGCAGCCCGTTCAATAGACTTGTATCTCGGAGGCGACGGAATTATCGAAAGCGTCGAAGGATTGAATAAAGAGTACGATATGTTCACCGGAAGAAACGAAGGTTTTACAAGCCTTCAAAGGACTGCTCCCAAATTTGAGGATGCCGGTGAAAGAACCTGCAATTTTGAACCATACGAATATACATATTCGGAAGAAGAAGCCATAGCGGAATCATTCAGGTGTCTTCAGTGCGATTTGAGGCTGCATCTAAGGCATAATCCCCT
This sequence comes from Bacteroidota bacterium, assembly GCA_027371665.1. Classification (GTDB taxonomy): domain Bacteria; phylum Bacteroidota; class Ignavibacteria; order Kapaibacteriales; family UBA2268; genus DAHXMP01. Next base: position 588 of record DAHXMP010000392.1, read on the forward strand.
TCCACCGGAAAAATTTCTCAAATTTGTACCCGAGCTTTTTGACAATGTGCCTCAGCTTGAAGGCGTGGTTCAGTTATACGATGACAATAAAGAAGTGTTTGCGATTAAAGGCAGTGATAATATAAAGAAATCTTTGCTCGAAATGTATGAAAGCGGAAAAACCGCTTCCTATTTTGAATATGAGCTCGACCCGATGTTTACGAAACGTGAAAGCGAATTGCTTCAGCAGTTTCTCCAGAAACACGGCAAACTGCCCGATTCAGGCGACGAGCTCGATGATTTGTTTTAGAAATTTATATATATAAAGATATATGAAAAAAACGGATTGGATTAAAAGGAATGTAGTCGAGGAGCCCCGTTTGAGCGAACTTGTAGATTTATACAAGGAGCTTGGCTTCGAGGTTAAGCTCGAGAGCTATCAACCCGGCTGTGATATGCCGGAAGACTGCAATTCCTGTATGATGGAAAACCTGGAAAAGTATAAAGTAATTTATACGAGAAAAATTACTGAATGATATAAATTTGGGAAGCAGACGATGCTTGATTCTTTATTTAAACCGAGGGCTGTTGCACTTATAGGTGCTTCGACCAAAGAACTTTCTATCGGAAATGTTATAATTAAAAATCTACGTAGATTCGATTATAAGGGTACAATCTATCCCATAAATCCAAAAGCTCCCGAAATCAGGGGTATAAAAGCATATCCTTCAATCTTAGACGTGCCCGGCGATGTTGATGTTTGCCATATCGTAATTCCTCCTGAAATGGTTCCGCAGGCAGTCGAGGATTGCGGTAAAAAAGGCGTGAAAAATGTAATAATCAATACCGCAGGTTTTAAAGAAATGGGTGCTGAAGGAGAGGCTTTACAAAACGATTTCGTCGAAAGAGGGAAAAAGTTCGGTGTCAGAATTTTCGGGCCTAACTGCCAGGGCATAATCAACACAGACCCTGAGTTTAAGGCGTACTGTGATTTTACTTTTACTTATCCCAAGCCCGGGCATATCTCGATTGTTGCCCAGAGCGGAGGTGTTGGAGCAGTTATCATGCAGAACTTCTTCGACCTCGATGTCGGAATGAGGATGTACGCATCGAACGGCAATGCCTGCGATATTTCTATACCGGAGATAATCCGTTATTGGGGCAATGATGATGAGACGCGTGTTATCGTGCTTTACGTCGAAAGCCTCGATGACCCGAAATATTTCATGGATGTGGCTTACGAAGTTGCAGCTAAGAAACCTATTCTTGCTATGAATGCCGGTAGGACTGAGGAAGGAGCAAAGGCTGCCACTTCTCATACAGGAGGACTTGCAGGAGGGAAAGCAACGGATTTGATTTTCAGGAAAACGGGAATTCTTGCATTCGACGATGCTCAGGAAATGTGCCAGGCGGCTGTTGCTTTTGCTTCACAGCCTATACCGCGGGGCAAAAGAGTAGGCATGATAACGAACACAGGAGGCCCTGCAATTATTGCGACTGATACTCTCGTCGAGGGAGGATTGGAAATTCCCCCATTATCGGAAAGAGCCGAAAAAGTTTTAAAAGAGACAATGTTTGCTTCGGCGTCAATCAATAACCCGATTGATGTCGTTGCTACTGCAGGTGCACCTCAGTTCCGCAGTGCTGTTGATGTAATGATGGACGAGGAGCAGATTGACAGCGTATATATAAATTTCGTAACACCACCGTTCGTTGACTGCGAAAGCGTTGCGAGGGAATTAGCCGAAGTCAGCAAACATAAAAGGAAGCCTATTATATGCAATTACATGACAGATAAACCTCAATGGCTTGAAACCACAAAAATTTTGAATGAGGGTGGAATTCCCTGCTATGATTTCCCGGGTACTGCAGCGAAAGCATTAGTGGCTCTAAGCAAATACCATGAATTGCGGAGCAGGGCAAAAGGCAATGTAAGAAACTTCAGAGATGTTGATAAAGGAAAAGCCGAAGCCATAATAAATGGTGCTGAAAAATCAGGCATCGGGATTCTTTCCGCTTCCGATGTGTATAATATTCTGGATGCCTATAAGATACCCTCAGCATCATGGAAAATAGTATCATCAACCGATAATGCCGTTGCTGCGGCTGAGAGTTTAGGTTATCCTGTCGTCATTAAGGCTGATTCTCCGAAGATTATCCATAAAAGTGATGCAGGAGCTGTAGCAGTGAATTTGAAAAACAGCGATGAAGTCCGCCGGGCTGCAACCGAGATGGAAAAGAAACTATCCGGCAAAAAGTTCAACTTCTTCGTTCAGAAATTTCTGACCGGAGGAAAGGAATTAATTATCGGGGCAAAGGCGGAAGCCAACCTCGGGCATTTGGTTATGTTCGGCATGGGCGGCATATATGTCGAAATTCTTAAGGATGTATCATTTGAGCTGGCACCTGTTACGGACACTGAAGCGAATGAAATGATTAATTCTATAAAGATGGCTCCACTTCTTAAAGGTGTCAGAGGCCAAAAAGGAATTTTTATCAAAGGTGCCGTCGAAATTCTTGAACGTATTTCGCAATTGGTTTCGGATGTTCCTGCAATCCAGGAACTGGATTTGAATCCTCTGTTTGCTTTTGAAGACAAAATTGTTGCCGTCGATGCACGAATAAAAATTTAGATAGAGAAAGAAAGGATGGTTATGCACAAGATAGAGTCAGCAAAGCTTTTAAAAGATGTTATGACAAATTATTTCCTCGGGATGGGGGATAAAACCAAAAAGTACGCATGGTGTACGAGCGTTGGTCCTGCAGAGTTGCTGAGAAGTTTTGGCTTCGAGGTCCACTTTCCGGAAAATCACGGGGCATTGCTCGGCACAACGAGGACATCGGGCGATTTTATTCCTGTTGCTTCCAAACTCGGCTATTCGAGCGATATTTGCTCTTACCTGACAAGCGACATCGGTTCTTACCTGAGTAAAAACACTCCGCTGACAAAGCATTACGGGCTTGAAGGAGTGCCAAAGCCGTCTGTCCTCGTATATAATACAAACCAATGCCGCGAGGTACAGGACTGGCTTTCATTTTATTCACGGGAGTTTGACTGCCCAATGGTCGGAGTGCAATCGCCCCGCTATCTCGACGAAGTAAAAAAAGCGGACATAGATAATGTAACATACCAGTTTAAGGCTATGCTTCCCGTTCTCGAGGAAGTATCAGGAAATAAATTTGATATTGACAGGTTTCGTGAGACCTTAAAGTTAAGCAAGGAAGCAACTTTTTTGTGGAAGAGATGTTTGGAAACAGCAAAAAATATTCCGGCACCAATAAGCTTTTTTGACAGTACGATTCATATGGGACCAATTGTCGTGTTGAGAGGGACAGAGGAAGCGAAACATTATTACGAGGCTTTGCTTAACGAGCTTGAAGGGCATGTAAAAGATGCTTCAGGAATTATCGGGAAAGAGGATTTAAGAATTTATTGGGAAGGGATGCCGATTTGGGGCAAGCTGAGATTTATGTCTGAACTGTTTGCAAAAAACAATGCCGCAGTGGTTGCATCCACTTATTGCAATAGCTGGATATTCGACGATTTCGACGAAAACGAACCTTTTGAATCATCCGCCCTGGCTTATTCGACAATCTTTATAAATACAAGCGAGAAGACCAAAACAGAAAGAATGAAAAACCTGATAAATGAATACAAAATTGACGGTGTGGTTTTCCATGATTCGAAAACCTGCTTCAATAATACGAATTCACGCTTCGGGATGCCGCAGAGATTAAAGGATGAGACAGGTGTAGAGACATTGGTAATCGAAGGCGATTTGTGCGACCTGAGATTTTTTTCCGAAGCACAATCAACGACTAAAATAGAAACATTTATAGAACAGATGAAAAAATAATGGAAAACGGAAAACCTAAAATCGGAATCATAGGCTTGGGGCCTGTCGGGCTAATCCTTGCGGTACATTTTAAGGAAGCCGGATGCGAGGTGGCTATCTGCGATTATGACAAAGACAAAATGAACCTGATTCGCAATCATGGAATAGAGCTTATAGGTGCAATAAAAAAATTATTATTCTTCCAGTATAATTATTCATCGGTAACCGAGCTTTTAGACCATGACGTTGATATATTAATAAGTGCCGTAAAATCATACCGCGTTGACAAACTCCTAAGCCAGGTAGAAAAGTATAAGCATAACCTGCATCTTTTGTGTGCACAAAACGGAATTGACATATCGCAGACATATACGAGCCATTTCAGCGAATCGCAGATTCTCAGGCTTGTTATAAATTTTGCGGGAGTGCTTCATGCCCCAAATACCGTTAATGTTACATTTTTCAATCCGCCGAATTACATTGCCTCTATCAATGACACTCAATCGGCGATGTCTGAAAAGATTGCATCATTACTTACGAGTGTCGGTTTAACGACTGAAAGCATTGATTCTTTCTCGATTACAAGCCACGTATGGAAAAAAACAATTCTTATTGCTTCGATTTCCGCATTATGCGGTATTTCTAATCTTACTGTGAAAGAGGCAATAGCTAATTCAGATACAATGGAGATTGTCGAGCAGATTATCATGGAATGTAACGATGTGGCAAAAGCCGAAGGAATAAAATTCGGCGATAATTTCGTTAAACTGATGATTAGGGAGCTGAAACAATCCGGAGACCATTTCCCGTCTCTCGCAGTTGACCTACTTAATAACAGGGAAACAGAGATTGATTATTCCAACGGCAAAATTGTCGAATATGGAAGAAAACATTATATACAAACACCGCTTAACCTGATTTTTACGAACCTGGTTAAAGCTATGACTAAAAAAAATAATAATCATTGAAATTAAAATGTCCCTTATACCACAACATATTCTCGATTTACAGCCCTACGTCCCGGGAAGAACTATTGATGAAATCAAGCGGGCCTACGGGATAAACAGGGTAATAAAGCTTGCATCGAATGAGAATCCTCTTGGTGTTTCTCCGCAGGCTGTCCAGGCGATGATTGCCTCGATGCATGAAATCAACCGTTATCCAGACATATCAAGTTTTCTTTTAAGAGAAAAACTTTCCGAAATGTTTAATGTAAATAGTGATGCAATAATTACAGGCCATGGCTCGGAAGCAATAATGCAGGCTGCCGTGAGAACGTTTTTGACTAATGGCGATGAAGTAATTACATGCAAAGGAACATTTGTCGGCTTTTATGTTATGGTGAATGCTTGTGGAATAAAAATGATTCTCGTTCCCCTGAAAGAATACAAATTCGATTTGAACATAATTGCCGATGCTATAACACCGAAAACAAAAATTATTTATCTTGCTAATCCGAACAGCCCTACCGGCACATTTTTTCATAAAGATGAATTTGATGATTTTATGAATAATTTGCCTGAAGGAATTATTGTTATTGTTGATGAAGCGTATTTTGAATTTGTTAAAGGGAACAGTTTATTTCCGGATTCATTAGACTATAAATTGGATAATGTAATAACGCTGAGGACATTTTCAAAAGCTTATGGATTGGCAGGAATACGTCTGGGTTATGGTTTCGGGAAACCCGAGCTGATTGAACATATCCATAAAGTAAGGCTTCCTTTCGAACCGGGGGTACCTTCGCAGGCAGCAGGTGTGGCAGCCTTGAACGATAAACAATTTCTCGATTATTATCTTGAATTAAACAACAAAGGAAAAGAATTTTTCTATTCACTCTATGACAGGCTCGGCATTGAATATGTTAAATCCGAAACAAATTTTGTAATGAGCATCTTCGATTCTGAAGACATGGTGAATAAATTATCCGAGAAACTTTTAAGGAAAGGAGTCATTGTAAGGCCCTTGCGTCCTTTCGGATTGCCTCACTGCATTAGAGTTACAGTCGGCTTGCAGGAGGAGAACGAATTTTATGCAAAAGCACTGGAAGAAGTATTGTAAATAATTTGTTATAAAATAGAATTAACGTGAAATGATGGACCCGAAAAAATATAAAATAGGAGTCGTCGGTTTAGGACCCGTAGGAATGATTCTTGCTGCACACCTGAAGGAGGCGGGATGCGATATTGCAATATGCGATATGATTAAAGAAAAAATGAATTTAATCAGAAATTCAGGTATCCATCTTGTCGGGAAAATTGAAAAATCATGTTTTATCAGTTATTCTTTTTCCTCATTCGATGAATTGTTAAACCATGGCATAGATATTTTAATTTGTGCGGTCAAAGCCTATCATGTTGACTTTATTCTCGACCAGATTATCAGGCACAATCACAACGAAAACCTGCTTATATTGAGTGCACAAAACGGAATCGGTGTTGCTGCAAAATATGCAAACAGGTTCAGCGAATCGCGTGTATTCAGGATGGTTGTCAATTATGCAGGGAACCTGAATGCACCTAATGTCGTTAACGTTACTTTTTTTAATCCTCCCAATTATGTCGCCTCGAAAGATGATTCGCGTGCCGATGTATCAAAGTGGTATGCCGATGTTCTTAACAGTGTGAATTTAACGACTGAAAGCGTTGACTCTTTTACTCAGGCGAATAAAACATGGGAAAAGACGATACTGAATGCGGCTTTAAGCCCTATGTGCGGAATTTCAAAGCTGACTATGAAAGAAGCCATGTCAAATCCCGATACAAACGAAATCTGCGAGAAAATAATTATGGAAGCTATGGAAGTTGCAAAAGCGGAAGAAATTAAATTTCCAGAAAATTTCGTTAAACTCTGCATGAGGTATCTGAATAATGCAGGCGACCATTTTCCATCTCTTGCAGTTGACCTGATGAACAAAAGAGAAACCGAAATTGATTACATGAACGGTAAATTCGTCGAGTATGGGAGAAAACACTATATTCGTACCCCTTTAAATCTAACATTTACTAATCTTGTCAGGGCGATTACGGAAAAGAACAAGGTTGAATGATGAAAAAAAATGACAGAATTGCGGCTTTAATATTAGCGGCTGGAGATTCTAAAAGGATGAACTGGCCTAAGCCGCTACTTCCATACGATAAAAACAGGAGCTTCATTGATAAGATTATTGACGAATATGAAAATTTCGGGATTAGTAAAATTATAATTACTTCAAATTTTAATAACTCTCCACTGATTGAGCTGAAGCCTAACGTTAAAGTTGTAAAAAACGACCATCCTGAATTTGAAAGATTTTATTCCATTAAAATAGGATTACAAAAACTTGGTGATTTCAGCTTCTGCTTCATTCAAAATATTGATAATCCTTTTATCAATAAAAATATTTTGAATATATTATTTGAAAACAGAATAAAAAACGGGAGTGTTGTTCCGGTCTTTGAGGGTAAAGGCGGCCACCCTGTTTTAATTGGAGAAGAAGTAATGAAAAAAATAATACATACTGAACAAAACGATTTGAATTTTAAAAACATATTGAAAGAGTTCCCTGCAAATAGGATTGAGGCGGGAGATGAGACTATTTTAATTAATATTAATTCACCTGAAGATTACAACAGGTATTTTAATTAAAGAACGATGGATATAATTTTCGATAAAATTGCGGAAATAC
>DAHXMP010000394.1 GCA_027371665.1 Bacteroidota bacterium
ATTAAAGAGAATGAATATGATTCAAAATTTGAAATTATTGGAGCATACAAAAGATGTTGAAGATTTGTCAAAGAAGTATTTTCAACTTTTATGTATACCTGAAAAATCCAGAGTAGATGCATTTCATCTAGCCATCTCTGTGTTTTATGAAATTGATTTTTTGTTGTCTTGGAATTGTAAACACATTGCTAATGCTATTGTGAGTCAGAAAATTAGTAAATACAATAAAGAAAATTCCTTATTTGTACCAATCTTGTGTACCCCACAGGAAATGTTGGAGGTTTGATATGTGGAAAGACAAAATAGTAGAGCAAGTAAGAAGAAATAGGGAGAAAATATTTGCTGAATTCGATTATGATATTAAAAAATATTCAAAATACATAATGGAAATGCAGCAAAAGGATAAGAAGAGATTAGTTACAAAACAAATGGTGAAAAACTAAAAAAATTAATTAACATATAAGTAAGCGTTGTCTTACTGCGAACATAGTCAGAATCACGGATTAAACGGATTTTGGGATTACACGGATTAAAGTAATCGTTAAAAATCCGCTTTACTTAAATTGATTGAAATACATTTTTTATTGAATCGTTTTTATTTTAAATAAAATTTTATTAGTTTGACTTGTTATTTTTTTATTTCAGATATGATATCAATCTCAAAAAATAATGTTACAATTCCAAGAACTACCTGGGATAAACTCAGGAAGAACTCCTATTTCAATGAGCTAATCGAAAATCTACTCGACAGCGAAGAACTATCGGATGCAATAAAACATACTGACGAATTAATAGATTTAAGAAAATATGACAGAAAAAGACGAGGTTCAAAAGTTTCAGGTTCTTATAAATAAAGAAGCATTGAAATTCTTAGAAACCCTCGACAATTACAAATACGAACATTTAATAAAAGAGATTTTTTCACTCGAAGATAATCCTTTGCCTGTTGGTTGTACGAAATTAAATGTTTTGCATGGGTACAGGATTAAATGGAGCTACTATAGAATCTTGTATAAAATAGATTTCAAGAACAAAATTGTCATAATTTATAAAGTCGGTCATAGAAAAGATATATATAGAAAGAAGTAAATCAATTAACATATAAGTAAGCGTTGTCTTACTGCAAACATAGTCAGAATCACGGATTAAACGGATTTTGGGATTACACGGATTATTAAAATAATTAAAAAAAATCCGCAAAATCCTTTAATCCCACAAATCCGCGATTCTGATTTTTTCCTTCTATAAATAATTTTTCAATAATATTATGTTACCGTTATCGTTAATTTCGATATTGAAGCAAATAAAAGGAACTTGAATCAATGAAAAAAAAATTTACAGCTTCGGTTTGGCAGGAAGAGAAATGGTTCGTTGCCCAATGTAATGAATTTGAAATTGCAAGCCAGGGAAAAACTAAGGATGAAGCTCTTGCTAATCTGAAAGAATCTATCGAGCTGCATTTCGAAGAACCTACAGCAACAATCTTTCCTGAAATATATCAACTGGAAGCAGAAGTGAATGCCACCATATAAACCAATGCCATACAGGGAAGTAAGACGTAAGCTTGAAAAGCTGGGTTTTACTATCGTTACACAAAAAGGCAGTTATATAAAATTTGCAAAATATTTAGAATTCGGAACAATTACTGCGTTGACCCAAAGCATAATGAAGTTTCCGCCGGTACTTTAAAAAGTATTATTAAGCAAGCTATGCTTAATTATGATGAATTTATTAAAGCATGATTTATTAACCAGGATTAATCAAGGGAACAACTTGGTTCACTCAAAACCTGAATCAGCTTACCATTATAAGGATTGAAACATGTGGAATCTCCAACTGAAAGTGAGATTCTTCCACTCCGCTCAGAATGACATTTAAAAATCCGCGAAATACTTAAATCCTTTAAAATCCGCAATTCAGACTTTTTACAATGGTATGTTCCCGTGCTTGCGTGTCGGATTCCTGTCCACCTTATTCTCTAAAAGCTTGAATGATTCGATTAGCCTTTGCCGTGTGTATTTAGGCTCGATGACCTCGTCAATATAGCCATATGAGGCGGCAATGTAAGGATGTGCGAATTTATCGTTGAACTCGTTAATAAGCTCTGCCTCACGCTTTTCTGCATCCTCAGCCGAATCTATATCCTTTTTGAAAATGATTTCGACTGCTCCTTTTGCTCCCATGACTGCAAGCTCGGATGTAGGCCAGGCAAAGTTTAAGTCGCCGCGGACATGCTTGCTGTTCATAACGTCATATGCACCGCCATAAGCTTTACGTGTTATTACTGTAACTTTAGGAACCGTGGCTTCGCAAAAAGCATATAAAAGTTTTGCCCCGTTAGCTATAATGCCTCCCCATTCCTGGTCTGCACCGGGCATGAAACCTGGAACATCTTCGTAAATAAGTAATGGTATATTGAAAGCATCACAGAAACGAATGAACCGCCCTGCCTTGCGTGAGGAGTTTATATCGAGGACTCCGGCAAGTATTGCCGGCTGATTTGCAATAACCCCAATAGACCTTCCACCGAGGCGAATGAATCCGACGATGATGTTCTGTGCCCATTCTTTGTGCACTTCGAGAAACTCACCTTTATCGGCAATCTTTTTGATTACTTCTTTCATATCATATGGCTGGTTTGGGTTTGCGGGAATGATATAATTCAAATCCTCATCTATCCTGTCGGGGGGGTCGTCATTCGGAATGAAAGGTGGGTCTTCGGCATTGTTTGCGGGAATGTAGGACATCAGCCTTTTTACTATTTCGATGGCTTCCATGTCGTTATCTGTAACGAAATGGGCAACACCGCTTTTAGAGGCATGTACATCCGCTCCTCCAAGCTCGTCGGAAGTCAGGTCTTCGTGAGTTACTGTCTTTACTACTTTTGGACCCGTAACGAACATATAGGATGTTTTTCTTACCATTATTATAAAATCCGTGATAGCGGGAGAATAAACCGCACCACCGGCACAGGGACCCATAACTATCGAAATCTGCGGGACGACACCGGAAGCGAGTGTATTAAGTAAAAATATATCGGCATAAGCTCCGAGTGAGATTACTCCTTCCTGCACACGTGCCCCGCCTGAATCATTCAGACCGATTACAGGCAAGCCGTTTTTCATAGCCATTTCCATAACCTTGCAGATTTTTCTGCCGTGCTCTGCGGCAAGGCTTCCGCCAAGTACGGTGAAGTCCTGTGAAAATACGAATACTTTTTGCCCGTTAATATCGCCGCTTCCGGTAACAACTCCGTCCCCGAAGAAAACTGTTTTGTTTAGTCCGAACTCGCTCGAATGATGATGAACGAGCCTGTCTATTTCACGGAATGTCCCTTTGTCTAACAGCAAATCAAGCCTCTCGCGGGCTGTAAGCTTTCCTTTTGCATGTTGGTCTGCTATTCTTTTAGTGCCGCCGCCCAAAAGTGCTTTTTCCTGGATATCTCTCAGTTTCTGAATTTTTTTATCAATTTGCGCCTTATTCTCATCCATAGTAAACCTGCTATTCTAAATAAAAAATTTCGGAATGTCCCGAAAAATGTGTGAATACTAATTTACGAAATGTTTTTTTATTGTTTTAAAAAGTGGGGACAAAAATAATAACAATGAAATTTATTACTTTAAGATTGCTCTGCTTTTGTCCTGTATATAACATCCCTGTCTATCAGATAAGATAGCACATCGTTAAAAAGTGATTCATCCTCACCAATATATTCAGGTGGAGAAATTCCTTTCTTAGTGAACCTGCCGTTAATAACAAGATTGGCAACTGCTGCGGCAGTATAACCTGTCGAACGTGCCATAGAGGAAGTTTTAGTAATTGGGTCAAACCTGTCAAATAAGTCATAAATGTATTTTTTCTTAATATTATTTTCCATGCCTTCAATAATCACCCTCATAATGGTAAATTCATCGTCCTCTTTACCCAATTTCCACTTATCAAAAAGGAGTTTTGAAGTAAGATTTATCGGTTTTACTTTTACTCCATCTATTTCCAATGGCTCATGACTGAATAAACCGATGTTTATTAACACCTGTATATACTCGATGTGTCCCTGGTATCGCAAAGTTTTTTCCTTCATGTTGGAAATTTTCATTGTCTTCAGCAGTGTTCGCAATCCGTCGGTATTAAATGCTTCGAGCATTCCAATCTTTTCAAAATTTACTAGTTCCGGTTCTGACAAGGGTTCCTTAACAACTACTTTCCCGTTAACTACGATTCTTGCAGGACGTGTATATTCTTCAATTACATCAATCGGTGAAAATGGAGCCTTATATTGAAAGGGAAATTCTCTCTCAAAAGGCAGTCCCCCGACATAACACTCAAAATTTTCAACCTTCATCCTTTTATTATGGTATCCCAGAATAAAATTACTCATACCCGGTGCGACCCCGCAGTCAACTACAGCAGTTACTTTTCCGGCTTTTGCCATCCCGTCTAAATCAAAAGCATCTTCGGGGAAAAAGGAAATATCAACAACATTGACACCGCATAAAATTAAATTCTTTAAAAATTCATACCCCATAAATCCAGGTACAGCACCAATTGACAAATCATTCTCAACGGCAATTTCCCGCATACGGTTTTTGTCGTTAAAATCGGCACGTATTGTCTTTATCTTCTTTTTCTGAAGCTCGTAAAGGTTCTCTTCGCTTAGGTCAACTGCTGTAACATCATAATCACTGCTTAAATCTGCGGCTATAGTGCTGCCTACCATCCCCGCTCCAAAAACAACTATTTTTTTCATGAAGTGTCTCTCAATCTATTAATATTTTTCTCACAACTTAAGTAAGAGTTCAGATTTTATCAAGAAAAAATTAATAAAACATTCTGTGTATATTATTACACCTTGAAAATTTTTTTTATCTAAAATATGTATCTTTAATGTTGTAACAATTTATGCTATATTCTCAACGACTTATCCCGATAATATATATTTACAATTACAGATAAAAAATATTTTTAAAATTTTGTAACTTTTTCTCTTTTTACTGTGTTTATAACAAATATATTATATGATATAACTAAAAAGTATTTTTTTAACTTTATTTATTTACAATTTTGTATCTTAAACTCATACTGTGCATCAAATTTTAAAAATTAATTTTATTAAAAATAAAAAAGATTTCTAAAGTAATATTATCTTGTTCAACTTAAATTGAGGATTCGTGATGGTAAAAATTCTATTAATTTTGCTGCTCTTATTTTTAACATGTAATATGAATCTTGATGCCCAGTGGGAGAAAGCAAACGGAGGAAAGGAATTGCCCGATTCTACCGCAATTAATGCCGTCGTAGCATTCGCTGACACGATAGTCGTTGCTACATCAAAAGGAATTTATTTTTCCGCCAATAACGGAGATGACTGGTCTCAGAAAAACAACGGGCTTGATAATCCCTCGGGTATAATTATACTGAGTCATAATAACGGCCGTGTATTTGCAGGTACGGATAACGGCTTATATGTTTCGCCTGATAACTGTAACAGCTGGTCTTCCGGCAGTGTTGATATGAGTTCGGATATGGTTTATTCATTCGCTGTAAAAGGTAATAACATATTTGCCGGTACATCAAACGGTTTTTATTTATCATCGGACAACGGCAATTCCTGGACTCTTAAAAATAATGGATTAAATCAGGATGACCCTACAATTAACGCATTGAGTATCCAGGGCAGTAATATATTTGCCGCTACCACAGATGGTGTTTATGCTACGACAAATAACGGTGATTCATGGTCAAATAAAAATTTTACAAATGAAATCACAAGAATATATGTTTCTAATACCGCAATTTTCATAAGCGGTGAAGGTTATCACTCCGGTATATATGTTTCTATTGACAACGGCTATACATGGATTGATAAAAACAATGGTTTAGACAATAGCAAAGACATGCACTACACTTTTATTTCCGTTGGTGACAGTGTTTTTGCAGGTGGTACACGAACAGGTATTTACCTGACTACAAATAACGGAGATACATGGGTGCCAGCAAATGACGGATTATCATCATATTCACAATCCTTCGAACTTAGTTTTGCATACAATGATAAATATATTTTCACCGGCTCAAAGGGTGATGGAGGATTCTGCACTCTATGGAGGCTTCCCAGAAATGTAACGAAAGCAAGTGATGATGAATCAAATAATGAAAGTATAACCTTATATCCCAATCCAACCGTCTCATTGTTAAATGTATCATTTGATTTGCCCGTTGATGGCTACGTTTCATTATGCGTTTTTGATGAGCTTGGTAATGTTATATTGTCTGTACCCGGAGAGTTAAAAAATAAAGGTGAAAACAACTTTGTGATAAATACTGAAAGTTTTCTCGAGGGAATATTTTTCATGAAAATCAATGAACCGGGTAAAACAATTCTGAAAAAATTCATTGTTATTAAATAGAATCCGGATAAGTTCTTGTGAAATCCCTGATATGAAAAAAAGAATTATCTCATTTCACAATTTTTCATAAGCTTATTTATATCTTGATTAAATTTGCAGTATAATTTTTCTGCAAAAATGAATTTTATGAATTTATTAAAAATTGAACTTAAGCATATCTCTAAAGTAAAAGTAAGATATGCAGAAACGGATAAAATGGGTTTTGTTTATAACGGTATATATCTTACTTATTTTGAAGTCGGCAGAACAGAACTTATGAGGTCAATAGGATTACCTTATTCGGAATTCGAGAAAATTGGTTACCAGTTACCTCTTGTTGCCGCCCACATTGATTTTAAAAGCCCGGCATACTATGATGATAATCTTGAAATCGAAGCAACGTTAAGCTTTGAATTGAAACCGACAATGAAAATTCATTATAATATTTTTCGCGATAATACGACAATTGCAGAAGGATATACTGTACATAGTTTTATAAACGCAGAAACTAAGAAACCGGTAAAGCCTCCGGCAGTGTTTATCGAATCTCTGAAATCTGCAGTTCATTGAATTTTTAACATCCTTAAGGGGTTTTTTTAGGGTATTTTTACATAATAGTTATTTTGATTAATACCGAAAAATAAAACATGAAGCCTTCCAAAATCATTATCTTTACAGTATTATTACTGTATTCAATCGAATTGTATTCTGATTCGAGCCCGTTTGATTTTTTGCGTGATGTAGAAAGTGCCAGAGCCGCAGCACTCGCTGGTTGTTTCGTTGCTATGCCCGACGATGCCAGTGCCGTTTTCTTTAATCCTGCGACTGTTTCCACAGTGAACGATAAGCATTTTTCTACTACTTTTATGAAACACATTCTGGACATTAATTCGGGTAATGTGTCTTATATTCACTCATTTGAACAATCCGGCTCAGTCGCAGCAGCTGTTAGTTTCACTAATTATGGTTCTTTCCCCTACGCCGACCAGTTCGGAAACATTAACGGTTCATTCAGTGCAAATAATCTGCTGTTTTCCGGCACTTATTCTAATCAACTTGATTCTAATCTGTACTACGGTGTTTCTGCGGAATTTGCTTTCATCAATCTCGAAAAATATAATTCAACGGCTTTTGCAGTTAGTGCAGGCTTGATATATTTAATGCCTGAAAAAAGAACGAATGTCGGAATTTCTGTTCTTCATGCCGGCACTCAAATTACAACGCTCGATGGGGTCAAGGAAAGCATGCCACTGGACATAAGAATCGGCGTTAATCACAGGCTCAGGGGATTACCCCTTTTAATCAATTTCTCGTTCCAGCACCTTGCCGACCAAACAAACAACTTTTTTGATAAATTTTTAAATTTTTCATTAGCCGGTGAATTTTATATCGGGAAATATGTTCAGGCACGACTCGGATATAATAACCAGGTCAGAAGGCTTACATCACCGGATAATAACAAGGGCTTGTCGGGTTTCAGTGGAGGTGCGGGTATTAAACTGAAGGATTTTAATTTTGATTACGGGCTTGCCCAAATTGGCAGTTCTGCTTTACTCCATAGGTTTACTCTTGGCTTAGAATTTTAATCATCTAAATAAATATTTTTTAATTATTAGGATTTACATATGAAAAAATTTATTTTATTTGCTTTCTGCTTTACAATTTTTGCCGCTACGGGCTTATTTTCACAGTCTAATAAATCAACAAGCGCTGACCCTACACTGAAACCGGTCTTTTATGTCGAGGATGTCGTTTTTGCTTACCAGACTCTCGATAACATTGACATTGCAGGCAGTGAAGTTGACGCTTTTCTCGAAGTGAGGGATTTGCTTCAGAAGTCCATCAAAGATATCCAGGATGCAAAAAAACAACAGGGCGATAAATACGAGATTAATGTGCCTTTACATGTCGCCCAAAACATGGTAACTTTTTTGACAAGAGCTAAATTCAGCGGAAGAAATGCCGAATTATACAAAAGATTTTACGATGCTATCGTCGAGTCTTCAAAAGCCCTGAAATCAAAAGACAAAGAATGATAGAATATAAGAAGCGTCTCAAAAAGCTTTTTCAATTCCTTCTTGTTTTTATAAGAAAGAATCAATACATTATGGCAGGTCAGGAGCCTGCCATTTTCTTTTGTTAATAATATTAAATGAGCCTCAAAAGGTTTATTATGATAAATATATACAAATATATTTTATGATAACTATATATATTGTTCTACAATTTCCTTAACCTCATCCAAGGTTGTATCGAGGACATCGTTAACCACAACGTAATCAAATTCCTTCATTCTGCTCATTTCCATTTCAGCTCTCTTCAGGCGTTCATCTATTTGTTCCTCGTTCTCTGTTTTGCGCTTTCTTAGCCTCTCTTCAAGGGTAATCTGGTCAGGCGGTGCAAGAAATATCAGCAAAGCATCTTCAGGATATGCTTTCTTCAGGGATAATGCCCCCTTAACATCAACATCGAAAACAAGCTTTCTCCTGTGCTTTATAACTCTATCTATCTCAGAGCGAAGCGTTCCGTAATAATTACCGAATATTTCCTCATATTCGACAAATTCTCCATTCTTGATTTTCCTCTCAAATTCCATCCTGCTGATGAAATAATAAGACCTTCCGTGTAGTTCCCGCGGCCTTTTTGGACGTGTGGTTGCGGAAACCGAGAAGCTGAATCTCGGAAAAGTACGAAGAAGAAACCTTGCTACAGTTGATTTGCCGCCTCCGCTCGGAGATGACAAAACAATAAGATTTTTTTTCGACTCATATACCATTTTTCTTCTTTCCCTTTTTTTTCTTT
>DAHXMP010000418.1 GCA_027371665.1 Bacteroidota bacterium
AATTAAAAAAAAATTCAAAACTTACATTTGTCTTAAATTAATGAAATCCATTGTTTATTTAAATAAATACCGATATATTTGTATTCTTTGAATTTGTTGAACGCAAAAAATATTAAAAATATATATTATCGGAGGAATTAATTGAGAAAGTACATTAGTAAGATACTGATTATCGGTATCCCCATTGTCGCTGCATTTATCCTTTTATATCCGACATATGACGCATCTAAGCTCGAAGCAATGAAGCAAAAAGTATTGAATGAGGCTAAACGCGATACTTCAGCAACAGACTCGCTTGCATTAATAGAAAAATTTGAAGACAAATACGGTAAAGACCTTGAATCTGCAAAAAGCAAAAGGCTAAAACTCGGCTTAGACCTTAGAGGGGGAATGTATGTTACACTCGAAGCAGACATTGTTAAATTGATTGAAGAATCGGCTCTAAAAGAATCGGTTGACGATATATTCAATCAAGTTATTGAAAAAACAAGACAGGATGCAAAAAACAGCGATGAATCCGTTATTAAAATTTTTCTGCGAAATTTCGATAAAATTGCCAGGCCTAAAGGGAAATCGCTTATTTCATATTTTGATGTCGGAGACCTTAGGGATGCTTCCGAGGATAAAATTATCGACCGTTTAAATAAGAATGCCGAAAATGCCGTTGACCAGGCGCTTGAGGTTATCAGGCAAAGGATTGACAAGTACGGGATCGCCGAACCAACCATACAGAAACAAGGCACTAGAAGAATCCTCCTTGAACTACCCGGAGTTAATAATGAAGTTGAAATGAGAAAACTACTACAGACAACAGCAAGGCTTGAATTCAACCTGGTTAAAAATAACAGGGAAATTGTAAGAGCATTTTACAAAATTGACCAATTACTTTCAGGTCAGGCAAAAAGAGCTAAAATCATGGGGATTGATACGACAAAAGAATCAGCTAAATCCGGGATAGATACAAATAATAAAGCTAACAAAACAGAAATTGCAGAATTAAAAACTAAGGAAGAAAAGAAGCAGGAAGAGACTAAATCAGAAAAGGGGAAGAAAGAAAATCAACAAGCCGGCGAGGATTCCCTGAAGTCTCAGAGCAGTGATACAAATGCTGCCAATGTTACAGCAGATACATCTAATCCATATGCCGGACTTTCAGAGAATGAGGCAAGAAAACGATATGTTGAGGACCATCCTTTTACTTCCTTGTTTACTACATATTATATAGCACCCGGTAATGAAAGAAATTCTCAGCCAATAAGCTATACATTAAAACTTGAACAATATCCCGAGGGTGAGTACAACTTTTTAATTCCTTCGGAGAGTTTGCCAAAATTTAATTTAATACTTGAAAGGCCGGATGTAAAGGCACTGATACCCTATGACCTTAAAATTGCACGTGAGGCAAAACCAGACCAGAGAATATTAAAAAGATCACAACAAAAATTTTATAACTTCTATGCTTTGAAAAAAGAGCCCGAATTAACAGGAGAATATGTGACTGATGCACGGGCTACTTTTGACCCGACGACAAACCAGCCGGAAGTTATGATGAGTATGAATTCCGAAGGAGCTGACAAATGGGCAAGAATTACAGGTGCAAACATTAAGAAAAGAATAGCAATTGTTCTTGACGACCAAGTCTATTCTGCTCCGGTTGTACAAAATAAAATCACTGGAGGAAGCTCGCAGATTACAGGAATGGCTGATGTAGAAGAGGCAAGATTACTTGAAATCGTTTTGAAAGCAGGTGCATTGAAAGCACCGGTACAAATAATTGAAGAAAGAGTTGTGGGGCCATCCCTTGGAGATGATTCAATCAGGAGCGGATTTCTAGCAAGCGGAGTTGCATTCGCACTCGTTGTGCTTTTTATGCTGATTTATTATGCCAGGGGCGGAATTGTTGCAAATATTTCGGTTTTATTGAATATTACTCTGGTAGTTGCTATTTTATCCGCTTTCGGTGGAACTCTGACTTTACCCGGAATTGCCGGTATCATACTTACGATAGCTATGGCTGTAGATGCCAATATTCTTATCTTTGAGAGAATCAGGGAAGAATTTTACAGGGGGCGATCACTGAAATCAGCCATAGATGAAGGTTTTAAGAAAGCTTTAACAGCAGTTATTGACACACATTTAACAACATTTATCACCGGATTGATTCTTTATTTATTCGGTGCAGGACCTATCAAAGGCTTTGCTCTGACTTTGATGATTGGTATTATTTGTACATTGTTTACTCAAATTGTCGTTTCAAGAGCAATTATTGACATATCAATAATCCATGGAGCGACACATTTTAATTTTGGACAACCTAAAAATTTAAGAACATAAGAAAGATATTTGAAAGGATATTTGGATGCAATTTTTTCATGGAACAAATATAGATTTTGTTGGTAAGAGGCACTTTTTTGCAATTCTATCCACCGCACTGAATTTATTCGGAATAATAGCTATACTTTTTATTGGAATAGAGTATGGTATCGATTTTGAAGGTGGTACTGAAATAGCATACCAATTTTCAAAAAAAGTTCATGCCGATAAAATAAGAGATGCTGTAGCAAAGGCAAATATCAGGGATGCAGAAATCAAATCCTACGGTAAGGAAAATCAATTTCTTGTAAGGCTAAAAGAGCCGGGTGAAATTAACACAAGAATCCTCGAGTCATTCAAAGTGAATATGCCGGATGTTCAGGTTACCACACTAAAGGTTGACAAAATAGGCCCTAAAATTGGTAAAGAATTGAGAGGACAGGCTTTCCTTGCAGTATTATTTTCAGTTATTGCAATCATGCTTTATGTCGCATTCAGGTTTGAATTTACATTTGGATTTGGAGCTGTAATTGCACTTATTCATGATGTTATAATTACATTTACAGCAATAATAGTCGTAAATAAATTAGGGTGGATTGACCTGGAATTTAATCAGTCAATTCTTGCTGCTATGTTGACTGTTGTAGGTTTTTCGGTTAATGATACAGTGATTATTTTCGACAGAATCCGTGAGAATAGGGAAAAAATAAAAGGTGTTCCCTTCTTGAAGCTTGTCAACACAAGTGTAAATGAAACTCTTAGCCGAACCATCAATACTGTTTTAACAGTGGTGCTTGTTCTTATTACCATTGTTCTTTTGGGCGGGCCTGTTCTACAGGGATTTGCTTTCACGATGTTAATAGG